>NZ_JBMVQP010000002.1:0-180818 GCF_050522425.1 Myroides sp. C6-3
GATCTGTTAGGAGGTATCGGTCAATTTTTCTGAAATAAGAAAGGTGTGCTCTTTAAATAATAATCGCTACAACGAACGACAAAAAGTGATCTGTGATCTGTTAGGAGGTATCGGTCAATTTTTCTGAAATAAGGAAGTGTTCCCTTTAAACGATAATCGCTACAACAAACGACGAACAACAAAAAGTGATCCGTGATCTGTTAGGAGGTATCGGTCAATTTTTCTAAAATAAGGAGGTGTTCTCTTTAAACGATAATCTCTACAACGAACTACAAAAAGTGATCTGTGATCTGTTAGGAGGTATCGGTAGTTTTTTCTATAATAAGGAAGTATTCTCTTTAAACGATAATCGCTACAACAAACAACCTCACAATATATTTCTATCTTTGAGCTTCATTTATTTTAAACCTTAATTATTATGTACGTGAAAAAAGCTATCGTAGGTACCCTTACAGGTATTACTTTATTTAGTGTTTCGTGTAAGCAAAATTCAGATCAAGCAGACGCTAATCCAAACTGGGATGAGAACAATGCTTTTTTTGCTGACAGTACACTCCCTTATCAAACTGCAGACTTTGATAAAATTAAAAATAAAGATTTTAAACCTGCCATTTTAGAGGGAATGCGTCGTCAAGTAGAGGCTATTGATAAGATCACAAGCAATACAGAGGCGCCTACTTTTGAGAACACCATTGTAGAATTAGAAAAATCCAGCACCTTATTAAATCGTGTTAGTTCTGTCTTTCATTTATTAGTTGGCGCACATACTAATGATGAAATCAAAGCGATTAATCAAGAATTATCTCCAAAGTTTGCAGCACATAATGATGCCATTTATCTAAATGATGCTTTATTTCAAAAAGTAAAACAATTACACGATACTCAGGCAACCTTAGGATTATCTAGTGAACAAGCACGTGTACTTGATGTATATTATCAAGAGTTTGTCCGTTCAGGAGCAAACTTAAAATCTGAGCAAAAAGAAACATTAAAAGGAATAAACCAAGATTTAGCTTCACTTACAACTAAATTTGGCGATCAACTTTTAGCTGCTACTAAATCAGGAAGTGTTGTATTTACAAAAGAAGAGTTAGATGGTCTAAGTGAATCTGAACTAGAAGCCTTCAAACAAACAGATGGTACCTATCTGATTCCATTAAACAACACAACACAACAACCTCTTGCAGCGTCTTTAAACAACAAGGAATCACGTAAAAAACTTTTTGATGCTGGTTGGAGTCGTACAGAAAAAGAAGATGACAACGACACAAGAGCAACAGTCATTGCCATTGCGAAGAAAAGAGCGGAAAAAGCAGAATTGCTAGGATACAAGAATTATGCAGAGTGGAGTTTGCAAGGCAGTATGGCCAACAAACCTGACCAGGCAAAAAAATTAATGGATCAATTAAGTCCGTATGCTGTAGGTGCAGCAAATCAAGAGGCCAAAGAGATTCAAGATTTAATCAATAAAGAGGCGGACCCTTTTACGTTAACTGCTGCTGATTGGGATTATTATGCAGAGAAGATCAGAGAGGAAAAATACGCTTTAAACCTAAATGAGGTAAAACCTTATTTTGAAATGGACGCTGTTTTAGAGCATGGGGTATTCTATATGGCTGAGAAACTATATGGTATTACCTTCCAAGAGCGCAAAGACATTCCCGTTTGGCAAGAGGATGTACGCGTATTTGAAATCTTCAATGAAGACAAAAGTCCAATTGGTTTATTTTATGTAGATTTTTACGCTCGTGAATCTAAGCGTGGTGGCGCTTGGATGAGCAATATCGTTACACAATCCAAATTATTAAACCAAGCTCCAGTAGTATACAACGTTTGTAACTACCAAAAACCAGCTGCAGGACAACCTACTCTTTTATCTCCAGATGAAGTAATCACGATGTTCCATGAATTTGGACATGGTTTACACGGATTCTTATCTGATGTAACCTATCCTTCTGTTGCAGGAACTAGTGTTTCACGTGATTTTGTTGAATTACCTTCACAGTTCCACGAACATTTTGCCTTTTTACCAGAAGTCTTAACCAACTATGCAAAACATTACAAAACAGGAGAGGTTATTCCTGAAAGTTTAATTGCTAAAATGAAAGCTGCTCAAAACTTTAATATTGGGTACGGTTTGACAGAAATTTTAAGCGCTTCTCTATTAGATATGGAGTGGCACACGATTTCCTCCACTACAGAGATTAAGGATGTTGCTACCTTTGAACAACAAGCTTTAGCAAAATATGGCATTAATTTGGCTACCGTTCCTCCAAGATATCGCTCTACGTTTTTTAATCACGTATTTGGCGGTGGATATGCAGCAGGTTATTATTCGTACACTTGGGCAGAAACACTAGACAACGATGCTTTTCAATGGTTGTTAGAACATGGTGGTATGACTCGTGAAAACGGACAAATTTTCAGAGATAAAATTTTATCCCAAGGAAACACTAAACCATCTGATGCCATGTATCGCGAGTTTAGAGGAAAAGATGCAACTATTGATGCTTATTTAAAAATGAAGGGATTTGATCAACAATCCACATTTAAAAACAAGACGAAACTAGATGCTAAAATCTAAATAAAAAAGTCTGAGCGAATTGGCTCAGACTTTTTTTTATACTTCTTTAAAGCTATTGCTCATTTTATTCATATCTTCTTGGTTCTTGTCTTTGTATTCTTTCAAAGTCCAAGTCAATATCTGATAGTAATTTTCTTTCCCCTGAAAAGCAGAGAATTTATAATAAACATCTAATCCTCCGATTCTCGCAGTAAAATCAACAGTTTTTGCTGGTAAATTATGGATTGTGCTTTCTGTCAGTTTTAATTCACTTGGCTCTAACTGATCCAAAGTAGAGGTCAGATACGCTAACGTCGCTTCTGAAAACTGTTGAAATACCATTCCGCCATCGCCTTCCGAATGAAACAACTCATCGATTTCCCTTTTATTTTCTTTAATTACAATCAAATAAAGTTCATCTTGAACGTTTTGCAATTGAAGAGTTGCTTCACCATTCAATCCTCGTGTTTTCTTCATTGTACTAGGTACTTCTACACGAAATGTATCTTCATGTACAATTTCCGTATACGCAGATTTGCGATTACACCCGACAAGTATAACTAAAAGGAGTAATAAACTTCCAATTTTTTTCATATCCATATCTTTAAACAACAAAATACGTACAAAATTACGACTGTTCCAATTCTTTCATAACCTCTGAAAACAACTTCATACTGTATTTTCGTTTATCATAGTCATAAATCGGCGTAGTAATCATTAATTCATCTACTTCGAGTACTTCACAAAAACGATTGAGTTCAGGTAGTAGCTCTTCTTTTGTCCCTATAAAGGAGCACGCTGTCATATTGTAAACTGCAGCTTCTTCTTGTACGTTCCATATACCTTGCATGGAATCAATCGGAGGTTGTAATGGTTTTCTGTCATTGCGAATAATTCCCAAGAACATGCGATAAAAAGAAGTGGCCAATTGTTCTGCTTCATGTGTTGAATCAGCTAAAATAGCATTGACACAGGGCATAAAATACGGTTGACTCAACTGAGTAGAAGGTTTAAAGTTATTCTTGTAAATTCTTCCTGCCATTTGGATCTGATCAGGAGCAAAATGACTCGCAAAGGCGTAAGGGAGTCCCAACTCTGCCGCTAAATAAGCGCTATCAGTACTTGAACCTAAAATCCAAAAAGGGATAGCTAAGCCTTCTCCAGGAAAAGCCCTTACTTTTGCTTCGGCATTAGTTGCACTAAAAAATGTTTTGAGTTCTTGTATCTGCTGTGGAAAAAAACTAGCACTTTGCACATCATTTCGCCTAAGAGCCATTGCGGTTAACTGATCCGTTCCTGGTGCTCTTCCCAACCCTAAATCTATTCGATGAGGATAAAGCGATTCTAACGTTCCAAATTGTTCCGCTATAACCAAGGGTGGATGATTAGGCAACATAATTCCCCCCGAACCCACGCGAATTTTAGTTGTACCACCCGCAACGTATCCAATTAAAACTGCCGTAGCAGAACTTGCTATATGAGGCATATTGTGGTGTTCCGCTAACCAAAACCGATTATACTCTAAATCTTCGGCATGTTGAGCAGTAGCCAACACATTGTTTAACGTCTCTTTCGTTGATTTATTTGCTCCAATTACAGCAAGATCCAAGAAAGAGTAAGCTATATTTTTAGTCATATTACCTATAGTTGTAAAATAATTATTGTAAGCAATTAAAGTAATCAATAAAAAAAGAAAACACTAATCCTCTAGATATGTTTAACATTTGTAGAAATACAGGATATTCATTGTACGAAAAAGCCCATTCGAAGGAATGGGCTATATTTTTTATCGGATCGTTATGGTACAATTCGAAAGATCATCAATAATCGCTAAAGACTCAACGCGCACGCCTTTTTCTTCTAATAATGTTCTTCCCTGTTGGAAAGCTTTTTCAATAATAAATCCCATTCCAACTAAATTTGCTCCTGCTTGCTCAATCAAATCCAACACTCCTACTGCTGCATTCCCATACGCTAAGAAGTCATCAACAAATAATACATTGTCTTCTGGTGTCAAGAAATCATTGCTAATTACTACATCGTATGTTCTGTCTTTGGTGAACGAATGTATTTGCGTATGCAAGATATTATCCATGGTACTCGGCTTTTTCTTCTTTGCAAATACCACAGGAAGATTGAGTAAGTAGCCCGTCATAATCGCTGGTGCAATCCCACTTGCTTCGATAGTCATAATTTTATTCACCTTAGTTGAGGCGAAACGGCGAACAAATTCTACGCCAATGGACTTCATTAAAACAGGATCCATTTGGTGATTAATAAAGCTATCTACTTTTAAAATTCCCCCTTCAAAACACCTTCCGTCTTGAAGAATACGTTGACGTAATAATTCCATTCTCTTGTGTATTGTCTATGAATAAATAAAGGAGATTGTGTTGAATCTCCTTTTTGGTATCTATTGCGAAGGTAAAATAATCGCTAGAGCTTTACAAAATTCCCTCTCGCATTCTTTTACAAATTGAACACGTACGTTTTATTTCTTTCCCTTTAGTACGACAAAAGGGCGAATTACTTTATTACCCAATTTATCGAATGTATTTTCAATATACTGCCAACGTTCTACGTGACTATAACCGATATTCGTTAGGATGCGAATTAACCACTCTGTCCTATAAAAATGAAAAACGTCTTCTTTCGCAAAGGGTTGTTCTTGGGCAAAATCTTCACGTATATAAGAAAGAGCAATACTTCCTCCAGGTTTTAAAACACGGTAAATCTCTGTAAAATACTTCACTGGATCACTCCAAAAATAAACTGTATTTACCGAAAAACAATGATTAAAAGCTTTATCTGAATAAGGAAGTGAATTCAATTCTCCCGTAAGTGTTAATTCTATTTGCTCTTGTTCGAGCGATTCTTTCACTTTAGCTGCCATTTCCATCATCAAGGGAGAAATTTCTACTCCGTGATATCTTATGTTTTTAGCAGCGGAAAAGATATAGGGTAAGTGTTTAGCACTTCCAAATCCAATTTCTAAAACAGCATCCTTTTGATCAAGCTGCAAACGATCTACTGTTTTGTAAATCATATTGCTATTTGATTTAAACATCATTTCAGCCAACTCTTCACCTGCCTGTCCTGAAGGACATCGCAATTGATTTGCAACATCATTTAAATCTAACATACTCATTCCTTCTAATTTTGCTCAAATATAACTATTTAGAATAAATCTACATAATATTACGCTAGTTTATTTTTCAAGCTGAAAGCGCGGAAAGAAAGAACGAAAAACCCCGAAATGCTATTTCGGGGTTTTCCTAACAAAAATAAACTAACAACTCAATAAAGAACAAATACAAAAAGCTATTTGCCATTCGATTGAATTCAACATATAGAGTGCGACAACTATCTCTATATACTCTTAACTATCTTTTATCTCAACAAGGCGTATTCGAATTTCGGATATCCTCTATCACCTTTTTCATTGAAGAAATCTAACATTCTCATTTTATAATAATGTCCTTTTGCATCTTTAATAACATAGAAAACATTTTTATACAAGACTTTTGCGTTAGCCACTTCCCTCCATGTTCCTCCAATGATGGTAAAATCACTAGACAACAAGTTTTCCTCTACATTTTGCAAATTATATGCTTTATAAAAATTTTTATCCCCTGCTGGGATTGTTACTTGATACGCTTTTACACCTCCATAGCTATTCTGAACAATAAAATCTGAATACCCATATGATCCTTTTGGATCACCAGCTTGATCGACTTTATTGGTAAATACCGTAAAGTTCAAATCCCATTTCGTTTTACTTGGTTCTACTTGAACAACGCTATTGGTATTAAAACTAAAGAACGTAAAATTAAAACCTGTTGTTTTAGCGATCAGTACTTCTTTGTGTGTACTTTCATTAAGATCTGCATATTGCAACAAATATCCACCTGAACGCTTTAGAATTCTAATTTTTTTCCATCCACGCTCTTTTCCAGTAACCAAAACTGATCCTGGTTCTACCGCATCCGTCCCTGGATCAAAGCCCATATTCACCAAATACACCTTATTGTTAGCATCTACATCAGAGATCTTGTGAATAGCCGTTTTGTTTGGGTCGCCTGAAGGATCATCAATATACTCCAGGTTTAACGGATCGAATGTACCAATCTTTACTAAGTTTTTCATGGCTTGAATAGCACTGTCATCGCGAACGTCATCAATTGAGTTTGCACCTTTGATTATTCCCGCTGCCATATAAACAGAACCATTTAGACGCACTCTAAATTCATCACTGCTATCAAAAGCTAGATCCCACGAGTTGCGCTTTACTTCGTACATTGCTTTTCCACCTAAATCAACATAAACTTGATTGGGTTGAGTAGGTCCTCCTACATTCGGTGTCATAATACCCCCTAAAGAAGTATCAAAACTAATCATCATGACATTATAACCCTGAATTTTAGGAGTCTTCACATCATAATTCACTTTTACAATAGTAAACTGAATTGTTTTGTCCATTCTATCATAAGGGAAGATCAAATTTTCAAATGTAAATGTTGTGCTTTTTGTTCCTTTCACAATCGGTACAATCAATTTATGATCTACTGTTGCGGGTACTGTTGAAAAATCAACGCCGTATATTGCTTTACTAGGACTAACTTGTAACTCAATAGTTCCATCTCCTTGAGCAATTTCAGAAAAAACCAATTCTACTTCTCTTGATGTTTCAATCTCTCTATAAGGAATGGATGGATCATCAAAAGCTACAATAAAATCACGGATACTGTTATTCCCATTAGTAGAATCTTTCTCACACGAGCTGAAAAAAACAAGTGCAACAATTGCAATAACAAGTTTTCCTAATCTAAAATTCTTCATAATTAAAATCCTAATTTATATTGTAATTTAAAAAAGAAGCTCGTTCCATATCCAATGGGATTTGAAGTAGAACCTCCTGAGTGTCCTGTAGCTCCACTCGTTGTTGAGCGTATATCTTTAATGTCGAATAAATTTCTCACACCAACGGTGGCGTACAACATATTTTTAAAGAACGGTTGTCTTACACTAAAGTCTAACCACGAGTAACTTTCTTGCTTTCCTTTAACATAGTACTCTCCAAATTCATCTGATCCTTTTTTATATCGCTCTTCTTCTCCATTAAACTTATAATACAAAGAGAAGTTTGTACCTGTTTTAGCTAAACGATAATTAACATTGGCAGTAACTTCAGGTGTATATAAGAACTTATCCGTTCCTTTTGGAGCTTGATAAATTTCCTGAGACACCCCTGACATGGTAAAACCAAGACCAAAGTCGAAAGAATTCCAACTCAATTGACTTAAAAAAGTTGCTCCTATATTTCTATACTTATCTGTATTTTCATAAACAAACTTCAATCCTTCTGGATTAATCAATTCTATCAAATCGATTTTATCTGTCACTTCAAGATAACGTCCTGTTAAGCTATTGCTCAATTCCATATTATCTCCTAGGATAAAGGTCTTTTTAAAATTTAAAAAGGCTGTCTTTCCCTTTTCTGGATTTAGGTTTTCATTTCCTTGTAGATCGTGATTGACGTCGACAAAATACGTATAGAGTTCTTCGTAATTTGGCAAACGAGGCGATGTTCCGACTGTTCCTCTAATTTCATAATCACCAGGAAGCACATATTTCAAGACTAAACTCAATGCATGTTGACTATCAAATGTATTGGAAGTCATCAAACGGTACCCTGGACGAACCATTAATCTTGGAAAAACATTGATCTCAGAAGAAGCGTAAAAATCATAGCTTCCCAATGCTTTTTTCGTTGGGTTCTCTGCTAATTGTTCAGACATTGCAGAATATCCGTTCGTGTACGCTACTTCATATCCAACTTGAAACTTTGCTTTTTCTAATTGAATAAAATCACTAAATGTTCCTCTAGAAAAGAATACTTCTCTACTTTCACTTTTAAATGAACTTTTATCGTATTTTTCATCGTACATAATGCGGTATCTGTACTTATCTGTTTCTCTTTCCTGTTTTTGGTAAGAAAAGGATAAATCAAATTGAAACAAATCTTCTAACTTCCCTGAAGTATTCAAAACATTAGACCAACGCTTCGTATTCAAAATGCGATCATTAGCTACGGGATTGATTGTTTCAAAAACGGGATCTTCATTTATATTAAACAACTTGGCATAGTCTTTCATGCGTTCGTCGAAGAATTCAAACTTATAGTAAACGCGATATGAATTCTTGTGATAGTTTAAAAAACCTTTGACGTTGTTTTGGTTTTTAGGTAACCATTCATGTCCCCTCTTCGGCTCATCACCATAATATGTATGTCCTTTTCTTTGGTCATACCATCCTTTAAAGTCGGTATGTGTATAGGAAACACTTGCATATAAGTTGTCATTAATATTGTGTCCCATAGTAATCCCTTGAATATGCTTTCCTTTGTTTTTCCAGTCATACTCACTTCCAACGGTTTCCTCTTGTACGAAAAAGTTTACATTCCAATCATTGATATTATTCTTCTTCGTAATGATATTGATAATTCCCGTTACTGCATTAGCACCATAGTCTACGCCCATTGCACCTTCCACAATTTCAATTTGTTCAATATCATCTAAGTTGATTTGGGTTAAATCAGTATTATTACCAAACCCTTCATCAGAAATCATAGGGACATTATCGATAAGAATGGTAAAATATTGAGCATCTAAACCAAACATTTTAACAGTAGAACGGCCCGTCGTGGCATTGGGTAGAATAGAAATATTCATTACTTGATTTAATGCATCAGCTAAAGTAACCGCTCCTAAGTTCTCAATTCGCTGTCTATTTAGTATCGTAACATTATTTACAGCTTTATTGATGGACTGCGGATTATATTGACCTGAAATAACAATTTCTTCCAATTTTTGTTCCGGCTCTTTGATCGTATCATTTATTTGAGCAACGACAGTCGAACTTAACGTGAGTAAGGTACCTGTTGCAAGCAGTAGTGAACGTTTCATTTATATGTAAAGTCTTTTATTTAGATAGATTCTTAATTGCAAAGATAAGAAAATATATTATTTAAACTCATTTTAAATAATATATTTTTATAAAAAAAAGCGAAGTTTTTCACTTCGCTTTTATGTTATACTTTGAGCTTCTAGTTTTTAGGTAAAAACACTTCTGCCATCATACATCTTGCACTTCCGCCTCCACATGCTTCAATAGTATCCAAACTACTATGTAGGATTGTTGCATGTTTTTCAAGTGTTTTAATTTGTCCGTCTGTTAAGCTATTAAAAGCTTGTGTAGACATGACTACGTATTTTTGATCATTTGCACCTAATACTTGCAACATATTACCAGCGAAGTTATTCACTTGGTCTTCTGTAATCAGTACTACTTCCTTTCCTGATTCTTTTAAGTGATTCAAAACAATCTTTCGCTCTTGCTTATCGTCAATTGTATCAGCACAAATAACAGCAAAGGTATCCCCTAAGCACATCATTACATTGGTGTGATAAATATTTTTACGTTCTCCATCAACCGTTTGAAAGGCTTCAAAAATCACAGGATTCATTTCGAAATCTTCACAAAACTCGATAACTAATCCTTCATCTGCACGAGGCGACAAAGCACAGTAAGCAATTTCATTGGTTCTATCTAGCAATAAGTTCCCTGTTCCCTCCAAGAACAAGTCATCTTCTTCCGCTGAAGTATAATCCCAAATATCAGTGATCACAAAACCTTGTTCCTCAAGAATATCTAATAGATCTTCTCTTCGCTCTAAACGTCTGTTTTCAGCGAACATTGGATATAGAACTACTTCTCCTGATTCGTGAAAAGAAATCCAGTTATTTGGAAAAATACTATCTGGCGTATCTGGATCTACGGTATCATCAACTACGGTAACATGTACACCGACAGCGCGTAATTTTTCAACAAAGGTGTCAAATTCTTGTTGTGCCTTTGCATTTACTGTTGCTGGTGTCAAATTATCCAGTACCTTTTGGTAGTAGTTATTCACTGCAGTTTGCTCATTCATGCGAAAAGCAACCGGGCGAATCATCAGAATATTATTTGTTATCTGTTTCATACTATTCAAATTAATCTCTTATTAAAGGTAAAGTAGAACATCTCAATAAGCCTTCTTGTTTCGCAATTTCGGCATAAGGAATTTCTTCTACAGTTATATTGTGACTTCTCAACCAATTATTTAAGCGCGTGAAGTTTCTTTCAGAAACAACAACATCAGGTGCGATAGAGAAAATATTTGAATTCATGTGATACATTTCCTCTCTTGTAATTTGGAATAAGTTATCTTCTCCAAAGATGTCCACTAAATATTGATATTCCTTTTCATCATAGAAACCTCCTTTATAAATGATTGCTTTATCAACTCCCACGGGTTGAAAACAACAATCTAAGTGTAAAGCATTATCTCTTGGTTCCACTTTTGACTTCACTAAATCAAAACTCTTGATTGTTTTATTAGGAAACAACTCACGAATAAATTCAACGCCTAGTTCATTCGTACGAGCAGTAATATAGTTACGATAATCAGGTCGTTTATAGGATCCAATAAAGATATGATCATTCCACAACATTACATCACCACCTTCGAAATGCATTTCCTCTGGTGCGGATATAATATCGCTGGGATTTATTTGTTCTAAAACGTAGTTTATAGCAGCTAATTCTCTGTCTCGATCGGGAAGTATATTGGCTTTGATAAATTTATTATCAATAACGAATCCAATGTCTCGAGTAAAAATTTGATTGTAATCTTCAATGATTTCAGGTCGAAATACCTTTACGTTGTATTTTTCAAAAACTTGATTAAAGGCGTCCATTTCGCGTACCATATCTGCTTCAATAGGATATGTTCCTGCTTTAATATGCTCTAATGATTTAGGATCATAGGCTTCTTCAATCGTAGGTGTGGGTCCATTACTAACGGCAGTGCCTAGGACCACAGCCCGCAAGCGAGAAGTTTCATTTTTTACATTTACTTGTAACATATAGTTTCATTTTGTACAAATATAGTAAAACCCCTTTTGATTGGTGTTTGTTTTTTAGCTTTTTGTTTTTTGGGTTAATGAGAAGATGAGAGGGCTAACAAAAAAAGGAAATGAGCAAAGCTCATTTCCTTTTTTTATCTTATACTGAACAGAAAATTACTTTCTTTCGTTCATTGGAACAAATTCTCTCAAAGCCTCTCCTACGTATAATTGACGTGGACGTCCAATTGGTTCTTTGTTGATTCTCATTTCTTTCCACTGAGCGATCCATCCAGGTAAACGACCGATAGCGAACATCACGGTAAACATTTCTGTTGGGATACCTAAAGCTCTGTAGATAATTCCAGAGTAGAAATCTACGTTTGGATATAAATGACGATCTACGAAGTACGGATCTTTTAATGCTGCTGCTTCTAATTGTTTAGCAATATCAAGAACAGGATCATCTACTCCTAATTTTGCTAATACTTCATCCGCTGCTTTCTTAATGATACGCGCTCTTGGATCGAAGTTTTTGTATACGCGGTGACCGAATCCCATTAAACGGAATGGATCATCTTTATCTTTTGCTTTGTTAATGTATTTCTCAACATCTCCACCATCATTTTGGATAGCTTCCAACATTTCCAATACAGCTTGGTTAGCACCTCCATGAAGAGGTCCCCAAAGTGCAGAAACACCAGCAGAGATAGAAGCGAATAAACCAGCATGAGAAGAACCTACCATTCTTACAGTAGCAGTCGAACAGTTTTGTTCGTGATCTGCGTGCAAGATGAACAATTTATCAATTGCATTCTTGATAATAGGATCAATTTCATAAGGCTCTGTAGGTAAAGCAAACATCAAATTCAAGAAATTATCTACATAGCTTTTTGTGTTATTGTAGTAATTTAAAGGATATCCTTTTGCTTTTCTATATGTCCAAGTTGCGATAACTAAGAACTTGCTCATTGTTTTACAAACAGCCTCGTATAGGCTCTTTTCACATTCTGCATCAACTACTTTTGGATTAAAAGCAGTTAAAGCACTTGTCAAAGAAGCTAACACTCCCATTGGGTGAGCTGTTTTAGGGAAACCGTCAATGATATTCTTCATTTCTTCGTTTACTAACGAATATTTGCGAATATCCTTTTCAAACTGAGTTATTTGCTCTTGCGTTGGTAACTCACCGAAAATAATCAAATAAGAAACTTCTAAAAAGTTAGATTTAGCAGCAAGGTCCTCGATTGAATAGCCTCTATATCTTAAAATTCCTTGTTCCCCATCTAAGAAAGTAATTGCACTTTGGCATGAACCAGAATTTTTATATCCTGGATCTAAAGTGATAGCCCCTGTTAATGCACGTAATTTTAAGATATCAATTGCTACTTCGTTTTCAGTACCAACTAATACTGGTAGTTCGTGTCTTTGACCATCAACTTCTATAAAAGCTGTTTTAGACATATTGTTATTTTTTATTTTTCTTTACTTTTTATTTCTATAATTAAAACATCCTAAAATGTTTTTTGCAGTTGGAAAGATATGAAATATTATGCTTACATACAAGCTATAAAAGCTAATAATAATCATTGATTCACAACATTTTCGACACAATTTCTAGAAAGATATCTTGTTATAAACAATTATATTTCAATCTACAATATACTATTAAAAAAATAATAAATAATCATATTTTTTACAAAAAAAGCCTCAACTTAATAAGTTGAGGCTTTTTTATCAAAATGATAAAATTACATTATTTTAAAAGCTTTCTCTTGTGGATAATAAGCAACATCGCCTAATTCTTCCTCAATACGAAGCAATTGATTGTATTTTGCCATACGATCTGAACGCGAAGCAGAACCTGTTTTAATTTGTCCGCAATTCAATGCTACAGCCAAATCAGCGATTGTACTGTCTTCTGTTTCTCCAGAACGGTGCGACATTACAGAAGTAAATCCAGCGTTTTTCGCCATGTTAACCGCTGCAATTGTCTCTGTTAAGGTTCCGATTTGATTTACTTTAATAAGGATAGAGTTACCAATACCTTCTTTGATTCCTCTTTCTAGACGCGTAACATTCGTAACGAATAAATCATCTCCAACTAATTGTACAGTGGTTCCAATTTTATCTGTTAGGTATTTCCAACCTTCCCAGTCATCTTCATGCATACCATCTTCAATAGAGATAATAGGATACTTAGCAGCTAATTCCGCTAAATAGTCTGCTTGCTCTTGTGAAGTGCGAACTTTTCCTAAATCACCCTCAAATTTTGTATAATCGTACGCACCGTTTACATAAAATTCAGAAGCTGCGCAGTCTAAAGCTAGCATAATTTCATCTCCAAAACGGTATCCCGCGTTTTCAACTGCTACTTTGATTGAATCTAATGCATCTTCGGTTCCTTTCAACGTTGGTGCAAATCCCCCTTCATCACCAACAGCTGTACTTAATTGTCTGTCGTGCAATACTTTTTTCAAGTGATGGAAAATTTCCGTCCCCATTTGCATAGCATGTGAGAAAGTGATTGCTTTCACAGGCATAATCATGAACTCTTGAAAAGCGATAGGTGCATCAGAGTGAGATCCTCCATTAATGATATTCATCATTGGAACAGGTAACGTATTAGCAGAAACTCCTCCTACATAGCGATACAAAGGCATTCCTAATTCTTCCGCTGCTGCTTTTGCAACTGCTAATGAAACACCTAGAATAGCGTTTGCTCCTAAATTTCCTTTATTCGGCGTACCATCTAAATCAATCATTAATTGATCGATATAGTTTTGTTCGAATACGCTTAATCCTACAATATTTTCAGCAATAACTGTATTTACATTCTCAACAGCTTTCAAAACGCCTTTACCCATAAAAGCTTGTCCACCATCTCTTAGTTCGACAGCTTCGTGTTCTCCTGTAGATGCTCCTGATGGAACAGCAGCTCTACCTAAACTACCATTACTAGTAATTACATCAACTTCAACAGTTGGATTACCTCTAGAATCTAAAATTTGACGTGCGTGAACGCTTAAAATTGTACTCATAATCAAAGTGTGTGTTAATAATTGGATGATATGCTAATGTAGTGTCAGTTTATCGTCCATTGTGTTGTGTATTTATACTTTTTCAAAGCTTTTTACTACAGCGAGTAAGCTTTTTATTTTTTACTCATATTCGCAACAAAATCGTCGAATAGATATCTTGAATCGTGTGGTCCAGGGCTAGATTCTGGGTGGTATTGTACAGAGAAAACAGCCTTGTTTTTCATACGCACTCCTGCAACAGTTTGATCATTCAAGTGTAAATGCGAAATTTCTAACGTCGGATGATTCGTCAACGCCTCTTTAATTACAGCGAATCCGTGGTTTTGTGATGTAATCTCACCTTTCCCCGTTAATACATTCAATACTGGGTGGTTTACACCTCTATGTCCACTAAACATTTTATATGTACCTACACCTTGTGACAAACAGATTAATTGGTGTCCTAAACAAATACCAAATACAGGCAATGCTCCATCTACAACTTGTTTGACAACCGTTAAAACTCCTTTAGCTGCTAATGCTTGTGGATCCCCAGGTCCGTTTGATAAGAAAATACCAGCTGGATCGAACGAAAGTAAATCTTCGTAAGAACTATCATAAGGAAAAACTTTCACGTAACAGTCACGTTCAGCTAAACAGCGTAAAATATTGGTTTTGATTCCCAAGTCTAATACCGAAACGCGATAGGTAGCTTCTGGGTTACCGTAGAAATAAGGTTCTTTAGTAGAAACTAGAGAAGAAAGCTCTAAACCTTCCATCGATGGAACTTCTTTCAACAAAGCTTTTAGCTCTTCTACCGTTTTTCCATCGGTACTTAAAACTGCATTCATAGCACCATTGTCTCTGATATAAGCAGTTAAAGCACGTGTATCAACGTCGGAAATAGCTACCAATTGATGCGCATCAAAATAGTCATATAAACTACCATCCGCATCTGGACGTGAGAATTCATAACTAAAGTTCTTACATACTAATCCAGCGATTTTAATACCATCAGAATCAACTTCGTCTGCATTAACGCCGTAGTTACCAATATGAGGATTAGTAGCAAGCATAATCTGTCCATAATAAGACGGATCAGTAAATACTTCTTGATACCCTGTCATTCCGGTATTAAAACAGATTTCACCAAAAGCTGTTCCTTTAATACCAATTGATTTCCCATAAAAAACGGTGCCATCTGCTAAAACAATGATACCGTCTTCTTTTCTTTTATATTCCATGTGTAAGTTGTATTGTAGTGATGCAAAAATAAAGCAAAAAAAAGGACATTCTAAAAAGAATGTCCTTTTAATTTTATAATGAAAACATATATAATGAATAGTTATTATTCATTTGTTTCTGTTTCAGTTGTAGCAGCTTCAGCTTGAGGAGCGTCAACAGTTTCAGCTTTCTTCTTCCCTCTACGAGTCGATTTCTTCGCTTCTTTCTTCGCTACATTGTAAATTTCGTTGAAGTCAACGAATTCAATCATAGCCATATCTGCGTTATCCCCTAAACGGTTACCTAACTTGATGATACGAGTGTATCCTCCTGGACGGTCACCTACTTTTTGAGCAACTTCTCTGAACAATTCTGTAACAGCTTCTTTGCTTCTCAAGTAAGAGAACACAACACGACGATTATGCGTATCGTCAGTTTTAGCTTTAGTTACTAATGGTTCGATATATTGTTTTAATGCTTTTGCTTTAGCTACAGTAGTATTGATACGCTTGTGCTCAATTAAAGAACAAGCCATATTAGCTAACATAGAATTTCTATGTCCAGCTTTTCTACCTAAGTGATTTATTTTTTTTCCGTGTCTCATTGCGTTATCGAATTTAGACTTTAGCGGTCTAGATTATTCTTTATCTAATTTGTATTTTGATAGATCCATACCAAAATTTAATCCTTTCACAGCTACTAATTCTTCTAATTCAGAAAGAGACTTCTTACCGAAGTTTCTGAATTTCATCAAATCGTTTTTGTTAAAAGATACTAAATCTCCTAATGTATCTACTTCAGCCGCCTTTAAACAATTTAACGCTCGAACTGAAAGATCTAAATCTACCAATTTAGTTTTTAGAAGCTGTCTCATATGCAATGATTCTTCATCGTATGATTCAGTTTGAGCAATTTCATCAGCCTCTAAAGTAATTCTCTCGTCTGAGAACAGCATAAAATGATGAATCAATGTTTTAGCTGCTTCTGTTAAGGCGTCTTTTGGATGAATAGAACCGTCTGTAATGATATCAAAAACCAACTTTTCATAGTCTGTTTTTTGCTCCACACGGTAATTTTCTATAGCATACTTAACGTTCTTAACTGGAGTATAAATCGAGTCTGTGAAGATTGTTCCGATTGGTGCATTAGGTTTTCTATTCTCCTCTGCAGCAACGTAACCTCTACCCTTTTCGATTGTTAAATCCATTGTAATACTTACACTGCTTTCGCAATTGAAGATAACTAACTCCGGATTTAATACTTGGAAATTAGAGATGAACTTCTGGAAATCACCAGCAGTCATTTGTTCTTTCCCTGAAAAAGTGATACTTACAGATTCATTATCTACATCTTCTACCTGACGTTTGAAACGCACTTGCTTAAGGTTAAGGATAATTTCAGTAACATCCTCAACAACACCAGCGATGGTAGAAAACTCGTGATCAACTCCTTCGATACGTACTGAAGTAATAGCATACCCCTCTAACGAAGACAGAAGTACTCTTCTCAATGCATTACCAATAGTCAATCCATATCCCGGTTCTAAAGGTCTAAATTCGAATTTACCTCTAAAATCGGTCGAATCAATCATGATAACTTTATCGGGCTTTTGAAAATTAAATATTGCCATATTTGTTTCGACTGAATGTCAATTATTATTTGTTGTACAACTCTACGATTAACTGTTCTTTGATGTTTTCTGGAACTTGAAGTCTTTGAGGTACAGCAACGAAAGTACCTTCTAAAGTTTCAGGATTCCAAGTAATCCACTCATAAACAGAACTAGAATTAGATAACGAACGTTCGATAACTTCTAAAGATTTAGATTTTTCACGAACAGCAACTTTATCACCAGCTTTTAATTGGTAAGAAGGAATATTCACTACTTCACCGTTAACTGTGATATGTCTGTGAGAAACTATTTGACGTGCAGCTCTACGAGAAGGAGCAATTCCCATTCTGTAAACTACGTTATCTAATCTCGATTCACACAATTGAATCAATACCTCACCAGTAACTCCACGAGCAGCCGCAGCTTTCTTGTAAATATTACGGAATTGCTTTTCTAAGATACCGTATGTGTATTTTGCTTTTTGTTTCTCCATTAACTGAACAGCATATTCAGATTTTTTAGCTCTTTTTTTAGCTAATCCGTGCTGTCCTGGAGGGTAGTTTCTTTTTTCGAATGATTTGTCATCTCCGAAAATAGCTTCGCCGAATTTACGAGCGATTTTTGTTTGTGGACCAGTATATCTTGCCATTTTTCAAAATAAAAAAAAAGGTAGGGATTATGAATTCAGGTCACTTTCCTCCGATAATCTATCCTACCTTTGGTTATACTATAAATTAAACTCTTCTTCTCTTAGGAGGACGACAACCGTTGTGTGGCATTGGAGTAATATCGATAATCTCAGTTACTTCAATTCCACCGTTATGTAAAGATCTGATTGCAGATTCTCTTCCGTTTCCTGGACCTTTAACATAAACTTTTACTTTTTTCAATCCTGCCTCTAGTGCAACTCTACCACAATCTTCAGCAGCCATCTGAGCAGCATACGGAGTGTTCTTTTTAGAACCTCTGAATCCCATTTTACCTGCAGACGACCAAGAGATTACTTCACCTTTCTTGTTAGTTAAAGAAATAATGATATTGTTGAATGTTGCATTAATATGAGCTTCACCTGTTGTTTCTACAACAACTTTACGCTTTTTTGTATTCGCTTTAGCCATATTACTACTTATTATTTAGTTGCTTTTTTCTTGTTAGCAACAGTTTTTCTTTTACCTTTTCTCGTTCTCGAGTTATTTTTCGTTCTTTGTCCTCTTAAAGGAAGTCCCGTTCTATGACGGATTCCTCTGTAACAACCGATATCCATTAAACGTTTGATGTTTAAAGAAATCTCTGAACGTAATTCACCTTCAATTTTGAAATGACCTACTGCCTCACGGATCGCTCCGATCTCGTCATCATTCCAATCTTGTACTTTCTTATCTTCGTCAACTTTAGCTGCTGCTAAGATTTCTTTGGCTCTACTAGAACCAATTCCGAAGATGTAAGTTAAAGCAATAACTCCTCTTTTGTATTTAGGTATGTCTACCCCTGCGATTCTTGCCATAATTATCCTTGTCTTTGTTTAAATCTAGGATTCTTTTTATTAATAACGTAAAGTCTACCTTTTCTACGTACTATGATGCACTCGGCACTTCTTTTTTTAACTGATGCTCTTACTTTCATTTTAATAGCCTCTTTAATATCTATAAGTAATTCTTGCTTTGGTCAAGTCATATGGACTCATTTCCAGTTTCACTCGATCACCAGGTAACAATTTAATGTAGTGCATACGCATTTTCCCTGAGATGTGCGCGATAACAACGTGACCATTTTCTAATTCTACTCGGAACATTGCATTAGACAATGCTTCAATTATTGCTCCGTCTTGTTCTATTGCTGATTGTTTTGCCATAAAAATTAAGCTGTCGCTCTTCTATTTTTACCACTAGTCATCATACTATCATATTGTTTATTCAATAAGTATGAGTTCACTTGTTGGATTGTATCAATTACAACGCTCACCATAATTAATAGTGAAGTTCCACCATAAAACATCGCCCATCCTTGTTGTACTCCTAAGATGCTAACAATAATTGCTGGAAAAACAGCAATGATAGCAAGATAAAGAGACCCTGGGAATGTAATCAACGACATAATTCTATCTAAGAAATCTGCAGTTTCAGAACCCGGTTTAACACCAGGAATAAAACCACCACTTCGCTTCAAGTCGTCTGCCATTTTATTAGTAGGTACTGTAATCGCGGTGTAAAAGTACGTAAAAATAATGATTAATAAAGCAAAAAGTAAATTATACTCCCAACCGAACACATTATGGAATGTATTACTGATTGATTTTGCAGTATCTGAAGTTGATAAACCAGCTACAGCAGCAGGCACAAACATGATCGCTTGAGCGAAGATAATTGGCATAACTCCTGAAGCATTTAGTTTTAAAGGAATCCATTGACGGTTTCCTCCTAACATGGATTGATCATAAGTCCCAGACGCGCTACGACGAGCATATTGCACTGGTATTCTTCTTACAGCAAGTGTCAAATAGATACAAGCAACGATAATCAATAACCATAAAATTACCTCAATAACAACTAACATTGGTCCTCCGTTATTTTCTGTAATACGCGATTGGAACTCTTGGATGAAAGACATAGGAAGTCTTGCAATAATTCCAACCATGATTAATAACGAAATACCATTTCCAATCCCTTTATCAGTAATTTTTTCTCCTAACCACATAGCAAAGATAGTTCCGGCAGTTAGTATCATTACTGAAGAAAACAAGAATGAGAAAGAATTAAAACCTAGCAAAAATGCATCTGACGGCAATTGCACATACAAGTTATAGATATAACTTGGCCCTTGTAACAAGGTAATACCTATAGTTAACCATCTTGTAATTTGATTCATTTTCTTTCTACCGCTTTCTCCATCATTTTGTAATTTTTGCAGATAAGGAACCGCAATTCCCATCAGCTGCACCACAATGGAAGCAGAAATGTAAGGCATAATACCTAAAGCAAAAACAGATGCCTGTGCAAATGCACCACCTGTAAAAACGTTAATTAACCATCCAATTCCTTGATCTGTTTGATCTGTCAACGCTTGCAATTTCGTTGCATCAATACCTGGTAGAGTTACTTGTGTACCGAATCGGTACACAAGTAATAGTCCTAATGTGATTAAGATTTTATTTTTTAACTCTTCAATTTTCCAGATACTGGCTAATGTTTCAAAAAACTTCTTCATCCTGTTCACTAAGATTTTATAACGTTACAACTTCTCCTCCTGCTGCTTCGATAGCTGCTTGGGCAGAAGCTGAAAATTTATGAGCAGAAACTTTTAATTTTGCTTTTAGCTCTCCACGTCCTAAAACCTTAACTAAACTGTTTTTAGTAGCTAATCCTAAATCAACTAATTGTGAAAAATCTACAGTATCAGTTACTTTTCCGCTATCAACAAGACCTTGTAAAGTCTCTAAGTTAATCACAGCGTACTCAACTCTGTTAATGTTTTTGAAACCGAATTTAGGTACACGTCTTTGAAGTGGCATTTGCCCTCCTTCAAATCCGATCTTTTTCGAATAACCTGAACGTGATTTAGCACCTTTATGTCCTTTTGTAGAAGTTCCTCCTTTTCCAGAACCTTCACCACGACCAACACGTTTGTTTTGGTTGTGTACTGAACCGTTTGCTGGTTGTAAATTACTTAAATTCATCTATTGCGAATATTATTTAATTTCTTCTACAGAAACTAAGTGTTGAACTTTATTTACCATTCCTAAAATTGCAGTAGAAGCATCATGTTCAACTACTTGACCAATTTTACGAAGTCCTAAAGCCTCTAATGTTCTCTTTTGGTTAAGAGGACATTTAATTTGGCTTTTTACTTGTTTTATTTTGATTTTCGACATAATCTTTCAAATTAACCTTTAAATACTTTTTCTAAAGAAATTCCTCTTTGTTTTGCAACTGTAGAAGCGCTTCTTAATCGTAATAAAGCATCGAAAGTAGCTTTCACCACGTTATGTGGATTCGAAGAACCTTGAGATTTAGATAATAAATCTGTAATTCCTACAGCTTCAACCACCGCTCTCACAGAACCTCCAGCAATAACTCCCGTACCTAGTGATGCAGGCATCAACAATACACGTGCTCCACTGAATTTTCCTTTTTGTTCGTGCGGAATAGTATGTCCGTTTAATGGAATTTTAACTAAGTTTTTCTTCGCATCCTCTACTGCTTTCGCAATAGCTTCAGATACATCTTTTGATTTACCTAAACCGTGACCCACTACACCGTTTTCGTCACCTACTACAACAACAGCAGAAAAACCAAAAGCTCTTCCCCCTTTTGTTACTTTAGTAACACGGTTAACACTAACCAAACGATCTTTTAAATCAAGACCGCTTGGTTTTACAAATTCTACGTTTTTATAATTTTGATACATAACTAATTAGAATTTTAATCCAGCTTCTCTAGCGCCGTCTGCTAATGATTTAACACGTCCGTGGTATAAATAACCGTTTCTATCAAAAGATACGGTTTCAATACCAGCTTTTAAAGCTTTCTCTGCGATTAGTTTTCCAACCGATGCAGCAGTTTCAACATTGGTTCCTCTTGTTATCCCAGCTTCTCTTGATGATGCCGAAACTAAAGTTACTCCATTTACGTCATCTATGATTTGTGCATAGATCTCTTTATTACTTCTGAATACAGAAAGTCTAGTTTTAGCAGGTGTACCGCTAACTGTCTTTCTAATTCTGAACTTTATACGTTGTCTTCTTTCAGATTTTGTTAATGACATAGTCTTAATTTTTAAGCTGATTTACCTGCTTTTCTTCTCAATTCCTCACCTACAAATTTAATTCCTTTTCCTTTGTAAGGCTCTGGCTTACGGAAAGAACGGATTTTTGCAGCTACTTGACCTACTAATTGTTTGTCATGAGAAGTTAATTTCACTAAAGGGTTTTTCCCTTTTTCTGATATTGTTTCAACTACAACTTCTGGAGCAACTTCTAACACGATATTGTGAGAGAATCCTAAAGCTAAATCTAACTTTTGCCCTTGGTTTGCAGCACGGTAACCTACCCCTACAAACTCTAAAGTGATAGTAAATCCTTCAGAAACACCAGTAATCATATTGTTAATCAAGCTACGGTATAATCCGTGTTTTGCTCTTTCATCTTTATTGTCAGATGATCTTTCAACAATCACTTGATTATCTTCAACTTTAACACTAACTGTATCGAATTCCTGAGTAAGCTCTCCTAATTTACCTTTAACAACAATAACGCCTTCTTGAACATCAACTGTTACTCCAGCAGGAATTGTTATCGGACTTTTTCCTATTCTTGACATTTCTTAGTCTTTTTAAATTAGTATACGTAACAAACTACTTCTCCACCAACATTTAACTGTTTTGCTTGTTTTCCAGTCATCAATCCTTTTGATGTTGAAACAATCGCAATTCCTAAACCATTTAAGATTCTTGGAAGGTCACTTGCAGAAGCGTATTTACGCAAACCTGGTTTACTAATTCTTTGGATATCTCTAATCACAGACTCTTTTGTGTCTTTGTCGTATTTCAAAGCTATTTTGATTGTACCTTGCACGGTAGTATCATCAAATTTATAGCTTAAGATATATCCTTGATCGAATAAAATTTTCGTGATTTCTTTTTTGAAGTTAGATGCTGGGATCTCTACCACTTTGTGGTTTGCACGCACAGCATTTCTAATTCTTGTAAGGAAATCTGCTATTGGATCTGTATACATTGTTTTTACCTTTAAATCTTAATTACCAACTTGCCTTTTTAACTCCTGGTATTAACCCTTGGTTAGCCATCTCACGGAAAGTAACACGAGAAATACCGAATTGACGCATATACCCTCTAGGTCTTCCAGTTAATTTACATCTGTTGTGTAAACGTACAGGAGAAGCATTTTTAGGTAATTTTTGTAACCCTTCGTAGTCACCTGCTTCTAAAAGAGCTTTTCTTTTGTCTGCGTATTTAGCTACTAATGCTTGTCTTTTAACCTCACGGGCTTTCATTGATTCTTTAGCCATAACTCTTAATTCTTTTTAAAAGGTAATCCTAATTCAGCTAGTAAAGATTTCGCTTCTTTATCTGTGTTAGCAGATGTTACAAACGTAATATCAAAACCAGCGATTTTGTTTACTTTATCAATATTGATTTCAGGGAAAATAATTTGCTCAGTTACACCTAAGTTATAATTTCCTCTACCGTCGAATCCTTCAGATTTAATACCAGAGAAATCTCTCACTCGTGGTAAAGCAGAAGTAACTAAGCGATCTAAGAATTCATACATTCTTTCACCACGTAAAGTAACTTTAGCTCCGATCGGCATACCTTTTCTCAATTTGAAAGAAGCAACGTCTTTCTTAGAAATAGTAGCAACAGCTTTTTGTCCTGTAATTTTAGTCAATTCCTCAACTGCGTAATCAACTAATTTTTTATCAGATACAGCTGCACCTACACCACGGCTAACAACAATTTTCTCAAGTTTAGGAACTTGCATAATGTTCTTGTATCCAAACTCCTCTTTAAGAGCAGAGATCACTCTGCTTTTATATTCTTCTTTAAGTCTTGGTATATAAGCCATAACTATAATACTTGATTTGATTTTTTAGAAACTCTTACATTTTTTCCATTTTCATTTCTTTGGATCGCTACTTTCGTAGTATCGTTAGTTTTAGGATCTACGATCGCTAAATTTGAAATATGGATAGGAGCCTCTTTTTTAACAATACCACCTTGAGGGTTAGTAGCACTAGGCTTAACATGCTTAGAAATGATGTTTACCCCTTCAACAATAGCTTTGTTCTTTTCGCGTAATACACGTACGATCTTTCCTTCTGATCCTTTGTGATCACCAGCAATAACACGTACAGTATCTCCTGTTTTTATCTTTAGCTTAATCATGTTTAGAACGAATTACAACACCTCTGGTGCTAATGATACAATTTTCATGAATTGTTTTTCACGAAGTTCTCTTGCTACTGGTCCAAAAACACGAGTTCCTTTCATTTCACCTGCAGCATTTAATAATACACAAGCGTTATCATCGAATCTAATGTATGATCCATCAGCTCTTCTAACCTCTTTTTTAGTGCGAACAACTACAGCAGTAGAAACAGCACCTTTTTTAACGCTTCCATTTGGAGTTGCGTCTTTGACACTTACTACAATTTTATCTCCTACTGAAGCGTAACGACGCTTTGTCCCACCTAATACACGGATAGTCAAAACCTCTTTTGCTCCCGTGTTATCTGCTACTTTAAGTCTAGATTCTTGTTGTACCATAATTATTTCGCTCTTTCAATGATTTCAACTAATCTCCAACATTTTGATTTAGATAATGGACGAGTCTCCATAATTCTAACTGTATCACCAATGTTGCAGTCGTTCGTTTCGTCGTGAGCAACATATTTCTTAGTTTGCTTCACGAATTTTCCATATAATGGGTGTTTTACTTTCTTTACTTCAGAAACAACAATAGATTTCTCCATTTTGTTACTAGTAACAACACCTATTCTTTCTTTTCTTTCTTTTCTATTTTCCATCTTTTGGCAGAATACAATTATTGTAACTCTCTTTTGCTTAGCTCAGTATTAACTCTAGCAATTGTTCTTCTAACCTTTCTGATTTGAAGAGGGTTCTCGATTGGAGAAATTGCATGAGTAGCTTTCAAGCTATTTAATGCGTTAGTCAACTCTTTTAATTGCTCTTGTAAATCAGCTACAGATAGGCTTACTATTTCAGATTGTTTCATGATAAATTTCTATTATGCTTCGAAATCTCTAGCAATTATAAATTTTGTTTTCACAGGAAGTTTTTGAGCAGCTAAGCGCAATGCTTCTTTCGCTACAGATAGTGGAACACCACCTACCTCAAACATTATTTTTCCTGGTTTTACCACAGCAACCCAGTATTCTACTGCACCTTTACCTTTACCCATACGCACTTCAAGAGGCTTCTTAGTGATTGGTTTGTCTGGGAAAATCTTAATCCACAATTGTCCTTCACGTTTCATGAAACGAGTTGCAGCGATACGCGCAGCCTCGATCTGACGAGAAGTGATAAATGCTGAATCTAAAGATTTAATTCCGAACATCCCATTTGAAAGTTCATGCCCTCTTTGGGAAATCCCTTTCATCTTACCTTTCTGTACCTTGCGGTATTTTGTTCTTTTAGGCTGTAACATTTTTCTTCAGTTTAAAAATTACTTTCTTTTGCGTTGGTTAGGTCTACCTTTACTAGATCCTGCTGATGATTTGGATTGTTTTTTATCCATACCAGCTAACGGAGAAAGATCTCTTTTACCGTAAACTTCACCTTTCATGATCCACACTTTAATTCCCATTCTACCGTAAGTAGTATGAGCTTCAGCAAGTGCGTAATCGATGTCAGCTCTGAAAGTAGATAATGGAATTCTACCATCTTTGAAAGATTCTGAACGCGCCATTTCAGCACCGTTTAGACGACCAGAAATCATCACTTTGATTCCTTCTGCATTCATTCTCATCGCAGCACCAATCGCCATACGAATAGCTCTACGGTAAGAAATCCTGTTTTCGATTTGACGCGCGATACTAGCAGCCACTAAGAATGCGTCAAGCTCAGGTCTCTTAATTTCAAAGATATTGATTTGAACTTCCTTATCCGTAATCTTTTTCAATTCCTCTTTCAACTTGTCTACCTCTTGTCCACCTTTACCGATAATGATACCAGGTCTAGCAGTAGTGATAGTAACGGTTACAAGTTTCAAAGTTCTCTCAATGATTACTTTTGATACACTAGCTTTTGATAAACGAGCATGGATATACTTTCTGATTTTGTGATCCTCAGCGATTTTATCACCGTAATCATTTCCACCATACCAGTTTGAGTCCCATCCTCTAATAATACCAAGGCGATTCCCGATCGGATTAGTTTTTTGTCCCATACTGTTTATTAATTGCTTTGTGTGTTATTATTAGATCCTAATACGATTGTAACGTGATTAGAACGTTTTCTTATTCTGTGTGCTCTTCCTTGAGGTGCAGGACGAAGTCTTTTCAACATCATTCCTCCATCTACTCTAATTTCTTTTACAAAAAGTCCAGCTTCTTCCATGTTTTCTTCGCTGTTTTTTGCTTGCCAGTTTGCAATTGCAGACAAAAGTAATTTCTCTAAGTTACGAGAAGCATCTTTTGTGCTGAATTTTAATATGTTTAGAGCTTTTTCTACTTTCTGTCCTCTTACTAAATCCGCTACTAAGCGCATTTTTCTTGGAGAAGTAGGGCAATTGTTTAGCTTAGCAAAAGCAACTTGCTTATTAGCTTCTTTAATTTGCTCAGCTCTCTCTCTTTTACGAACTCCCATAGCTTCTTATTATTTTTTACCTTTATTCTTTGCACCAGCGTGACCTCTAAACGATCTTGTTGGTGAAAATTCCCCTAACTTGTGTCCAACCATGTTCTCTGTTACATATACAGGAACAAATTGACGACCATTATGTACTGCGATTGTCTGTCCAACGAAATCTGGAGTAATCATAGAAGCTCTTGACCAAGTTTTGATAACAGCTTTATTTCCAGACTCTACATTTTTAAGAACTTTCTTCTCTAATTTAAAGTGAACATAAGGTCCTTTTTTTAACGAACGTGCCATGTCTTACTCTTTTATTTCTTTCTACGTTCAACGATATACTTGTTACTCGACTTAACTTTAGAACGAGTTCTATAACCTTTAGCAGGCATCCCATTTCTTGAACGTGGGTGTCCTCCAGAAGAGCGACCTTCTCCACCTCCCATTGGGTGATCTACCGGGTTCATAGCTACTGCTCTAGTTCTTGGTCTTCTACCTAACCATCTAGATCTACCTGCTTTACCAGAAACGATTAATTGGTGATCGTGGTTCGATACAGCTCCAATAGTCGCCATACAAGTTAACAAAATCAAACGCACTTCTCCAGAAGGCATTTTAATTGTTGCATACTTACCATCTCTTGCTACTAATTGAGCGAAAGTACCAGCTGAACGAGCAATTACTGCTCCTTGACCAGGACGTAATTCAATACAAGAAATAACAGTTCCTAAAGGAATTTTACTTAAAGGCATTGCATTACCAACTTCTGGCGATGCATCTGGTCCTGAAACTACAGTTTGTCCAACTTTAAGACCAGCTTGTGCGATAACGTAAGTTTTTGCTCCATCCGCATAAGCAAGTAATGAAATAAATGCTGAACGGTTTGGATCATACTCGATTGTTTTAACAATTGCAGGAACTCCTTCTTTTGTTCTTTTGAAATCGATGATACGATATCTTTGTTTATGACCACCACCTGTGTAGCGCATGGTCATTTTTCCTTGACTATTTCTACCTCCAGATTTTTTTTTCGGTGCTAGTAAACTACGCTCCGGCTTATCAGTTGTTATAGCGTCAAAACTATTTACAACTCTAAAACGCTGACCTGGGGTAATAGGTTTTAATTTTCTAACTGACATTATTTATTAGATATTTGAATAAAAGTCTATATTATCTCCTTCTTTCAATTCAACTATTGCTTTTTTGAAAGCATTAGTTTTAGCGTTAATCATACCGCTTTTTGTATACTTAACAGAACGCTTAGCACCATAGTTCATAGTATTTACGTTAACAACACTAACACCATATGTAGCTTCTACCGCTTTTTTGATCTCAATTTTGTTCGCTTTTCTATCAACTACGAAACCATAACGGCCAAAAACTTCACCGTCTTTTGTTACTTTTTCTGTAATTATAGGCTTAATTAAAACACTCATGTTCCTATTATTTGCTTAAATTTTCAACAATTCCAGCCACAGATCCCTCTGTCAAAACTAAGCTTCCCGCGTTTAAAATAGCGTAAGTACTTAATTCTGAGTTAGTTACAACAGCAGCCTTCTCTAAATTGCGTGATGACAAATATACATTTTTATTTGATTCACCCAACACAAATAGAGATTTTTTATTTTCTAACCCTAAAGCCTTCAATACACTAATGAAATTTTTAGTGCTTGGTGCCTCGAAGTTGAAGTTTTCTAAAACGATTAAGTTCTCTTCACGAACCTTAATTGAAAACGCTGATTTTCTAGCTAAGCGTTTTAAGTTCTTATTCAATTTGAAAGAGTAGTTTCTTGGTCTTGGTCCGAAGATTCTTCCTCCTCCTCTGAATACTGGTGACTTGATGCTACCTGCTCTTGCCGTTCCAGTTCCTTTTTGCTTTTTAATCTTGCGCGTACTTCCAGCAATTTCAGCTCTTTCTTTTGCTTTATGCGTTCCTTGTCTTTGGTTTGCTAAATATTGTTTAACATCAAGGTATACTGCGTGATTATTTGGCTCAATTCCGAATACTGAATCTAAAAGTTCAACTTTTCTTCCAGTATCTTTCCCTGTAATATCTAAAACTTTTACTTCCATTACTTCTGAATGATTACATAAGAGTTTTTGTGTCCTGGAATAGCTCCTTTTACAACAAGTAGGTTCTTATCAGCCACTACTTTTAAAACTCTAAGATTTTGTACTGTTACATTTTCTCCTCCAGTTCTTCCTGCCATGCGCATTCCTTTGAATACTCTAGATGGATAAGAAGAAGCCCCTACAGAACCTGGTGCTCTTAAACGGTTTTTTTGACCGTGAGTAACTTGACCTACTCCGCCAAATCCATGACGTTTAACAACCCCTTGGAAACCTTTTCCTTTAGATACACCTTGAACGTCTACATATTCTCCTTCGATGAACAAATCAACCGTGATAACATCACCTAATTTGTACTCTCCTTCGAATTCTTTGATCTCAACGACTTTTCTCTTAGCAGATGTTCCCGCTTTCTTAAAGTGACCTAACTCAGCTTTAGTAGCGTGTTTCTCTGTCTTGTCATCGAAACCAAGTTGTAACGCTTCATACCCGTCAACCTCATTGGTTCTGACTTGGGTAACGACACATGGACCAACTTCGATTACTGTACATGGAATGTTTTTTCCATTTTCGTCGAAAATACTAGTCATGCCGATTTTTTTACCAATTAACCCAGACATAAATATTTAATTAAATTATTTGAAACTTATTTAAAAGAATTAAGCATTAGAGCTTTTCAGCCCTAATACTCAATCCCTACTCTTTTATTTTTTTTGAAATTACTTTCGATTATCACACTTTAATCTCAACTTCTACTCCACTTGGTAACTCTAATTTCATTAAAGCGTCAATTGTTTTAGAAGAAGAAGAATAAATATCTAACAATCTTTTGTAAGAACTAACTTCAAATTGCTCTCTTGCTTTCTTGTTTACGTGTGGTGAACGTAAAACAGTAAAGATTTTTTTATGAGTTGGTAACGGAATTGGCCCTGTTACTACTGCACCTGTACTTTTTACAGTTTTTACGATTTTCTCCGCTGATTTATCAACCAACATATGATCGTAAGATTTTAATTTTATTCTGATTTTTTGACTCATTTTTCTCTAAAATTAAGCGTTTCCTTTTGCTTTAGTGATTACATCCTCTGAAATGTTTGATGGCGTTTCAGAGTAGTGAGAGAACTCCATTGTAGAAGTAGCTCTACCTGATGATAACGTTCTCAATGTAGTTACATATCCGAACATTTCTGATAACGGCACAGAAGCTTTTACAACTTTTGCTCCATTTCTATCATCCATGCTGTTGATTTGCCCACGACGACGGTTCAAATCCCCAACGATATCACCCATGTTTTCTTCAGGAGTCAATACTTCTAACTTCATGATAGGCTCAAGAATTACAGCACCAGCAGCTTTAGCAGCAGCTTTGTAACCCATTTTCGCTGCCAATTCGAATGATAATGCATCCGAGTCAACCGCGTGGTAAGAACCATCTGTTAGTGTAACTTTCATCGAATCCATTTCGAAACCTGCTAAAGGCCCTTGTTTCATCGCTTCTTTGAATCCTTTCTCTACAGAAGGAATATATTCTTTTGGTACGTTACCCCCTTTTACCTCATTTACGAATTGCAATCCAACGAATGGTTTTCCATCCACTTCGTCAGCAGGTCCAATTGTAAACACGATATCCGCGAATTTACCACGTCCACCAGATTGTTTTTTGTAAGATTCTCTGTGATTAGCAACACGCGTAAGTGTTTCTTTGTATTCAACTTGAGGCTCACCTTGGTTCACTTCAACTTTGAATTCACGTCTCATACGGTCGATCAATACATCTAAGTGCAACTCTCCCATACCAGAGATTACTGTTTGCCCAGAAGCTTTATCTGTTTTCACAGTAAACGTAGGATCCTCTTCAGACAATTTAGCTAAAGCAGTTCCCATTTTATCCATATCCGCTTTTGTTTTTGGTTCAATAGCGATACCGATTACTGGATCAGGGAAATCCATACTTTCTAATACGATAGGATTTTTCTCATCACATAAAGTATCTCCAGTTTTGATATCCTTAAATCCTACAGCAGCTCCAATATCTCCAGCCTCAATATATTCGATTGGATTTTGTTTGTTTGCGTGCATTTGGTAGATACGAGAAATACGCTCTTTGTTACCTGAACGCGTATTCAATACATAAGAACCTGCATCTAAGTGTCCTGAATAAGCTCTAAAGAAAGCTAAACGACCTACGAAAGGATCAGTAGCAATTTTAAACGCTAACGCAGCAAACGGCTCAGAAACTGATGGCTTACGCACTACTGGCTCTTCAGTATCAGGATTTGTTCCTTCGATAGCTTCCTTATCCATTGGAGAAGGTAAGTAACGACAAACAGCATCCAACATAAACTGAACACCTTTATTTTTGAATGATGAACCACAAGACATCGGGATGATACTCATATCCAACGTCGCTGCACGCAACGCTTTGTGAATTTCGTCCTCTGTAATTGAGTTTTCATCTTCCATATATTTCTCAAGAAGGTTCTCGTCATAAGCTGCGATCTCCTCGATTAATTGACCTCTGTATTGTTTAACATCAGCAACCATATCAGCTGGGATTTCAACAACGTCAAATGTAGAACCATGATTTTCATCATGCCATACAATTGCACGGTTTTTCACTAAGTCAACGATACCTTTGAAATCTGCCTCATCACCAATTGGTAAAACGATTGGCACAGCATTTGATTTCAACATATCTTTAACTTGCTGACATACTGCTAAGAAGTTAGCTCCTTGACGGTCCATTTTGTTAACGAACCCCATACGAGGAACTTTATAGTTATCAGCTAATCTCCAGTTAGTTTCAGACTGTGGTTCAACACCATCAACTGCACTAAATAAGAATACTAATCCATCTAATACACGTAAAGAACGGTTCACCTCAACTGTAAAGTCAACGTGTCCTGGAGTATCAATAATATTGAAGTGGTACTCCATAGACTCAGCTATCTTCTCACCTTGTTTAGTTGGGAAATTCCAAGTACAAGTAGTCGCTGCTGAAGTAATAGTAATACCTCTTTCCGCTTCTTGCTCCATCCAGTCCATTGTAGAAGACCCTTCGTGAGTTTCTCCCATTTTATGGTTTTTACCAGTATAGAACAAAATACGTTCTGTAGTAGTTGTTTTACCAGCATCGATGTGAGCAGCGATACCAATATTTCTTGTATATTTTAAATCTCTTGCCATTGTATAATTTTTCTGTATGGATTAAAATCTAAAGTGAGAGAACGCTTTATTAGCCTCAGCCATTTTATGCGTATCCATTCTCTTTTTAACTGCAGCACCTTCTTCTTTAGCAGCAGCTAAAATTTCAGAAGCTAATCTTGCAGCCATAGACTTCTCATTTCTTCTTCTCGCATACAAAATCATCCATTTCATTGCCATAGAAATTTTTCTATCTGGACGAATTTGCATAGGAATTTGGAATGTAGCTCCACCAACACGACGAGAACGAACCTCTACGTGTGGCATAACGTTAGTTAAAGCGTCTTTCCAAATTTCTAATGAAGTTTTCTCCTCATCTTGTTTTTTCTCTTCAACGATTGCTAAAGCATCATAGAATACTTTAAAAGCTGTAGACTTCTTACCGTCCCACATTAAGTTATTCACAAAACGCGTCACTAATTGATCATTAAATTTCGGATCTGGTAAAAGAGGTCTCTTTTTCGCCTGTCTTTTTCTCATGTCTTTTTCTTAAACGTTTAAACGATTATTTTTTGTCTTTAGGGCGTTTTGCACCATATTTAGATCTTCTTTGTGTTCTACCGTTTACTCCAGCAGTATCCAAAGCTCCACGTACGATGTGGTATCTAACACCTGGCAAATCTTTTACCCTTCCTCCTCTAACTAATACTATCGAGTGCTCTTGTAAATTGTGTCCTTCTCCTGGGATGTAAGCGTTTACTTCATTACCATTTGTCAAACGTACCCTTGCAACTTTACGCATTGCAGAGTTAGGTTTTTTAGGTGTAGTAGTATAAACACGCGTACAAACTCCTCTTCTTTGAGGACAAGAATCCAAAGCAACCGATTTACTCTTCTTAGTTAATTGGGTTCTCCCTGTTCTTACTAATTGTTGAATTGTTGGCATAATGTTTATTAATAATTTCTACAATATATTATTCCGCACTATATACGGGGTTGCAAATGTAGAAAGTTTTTTTCTTTTTTCAAAAGACAATCTATTAATTTTCAAGTAATTTATTTATTTTATTCTTTAAGCCTCAGCTTCTTACTTTTTTTATTTTACTTTACACCTAAATATATAGCCCCGTGTCTAAGTCACTCTTCTTCTTTCTTTTGTTCACCATGCTACATTTTACTAGCTATGGACAAGATGTGCTCTTTACACTTGAACTAACTGCAACACTCGAAAAAGAACGTGACATAGTACAAGCTATAGCATATCAAAAAGAACACCCAGATCTACAGTCTGTCCATCAAACCATTGACCATGTGGATCAATTACTCTACAAAAAGGGCTATTTAGCATTGACTAAGCGTCAACAAAAAGAACAAGCAAACCTAATATATACCTATACACTAGCCGATCCCATCCGTCAAATTGTTCTATCCAACAACCTTTTATCACCAAAAATTCAAAAACAAATTGATTTCACCACAGATAGTCTTACACTTGCTTTTGAATCTCTTTCCACCACATTACAACAATACACTCAACAACTAGATCGCGATGGCATGGGCATGTCTACCTTGCAGTTGACTAATCACCGCATTCAAAATGACACGCTATATTGTTCGCTACAACTAAACTTAACGCAAGGCAGAACACTAGATCAAATTGAAATTCAAAGCAGCAATCGAGTGCCTGAGAAAATCATCCGACAGCTAACCAAACGCTACCTCAACAAGCCTTATAGTGAACAACTCATCGCTGAGCTCACTTCTACAGTTCATACACTCGATTTTTTAACTTCGTATAAAACTCCAGAAACGCTTTTCACAGATGATTCCACCACTTTATTCCTTTATTTAGATAAGGCAAACACCAATTCTTTTGATGGATTTATGGGATTCAGTACGGACGAGAAAGACAAGTTTACGCTAGCTGGTTATTTGGATCTAAACTTAAACAATGTCTTGAACAAAGGGGAATCTCTTTCGTTATACTGGAGAAGTGATGCGAATAAGCAAACGCAATTTGACTTTAAAACGTCTTTTGTCTACCTCTTCAACACACCTTTAAATATCAATGGTCAACTCAATATTCAGAAACAAGATACCATTTACCAAAACACAAAACTCGGCTTGCAATTGGGATATGCCATTCGATACAACCGCAATATTAAAATTGGATATCAAAGTACATCATCAACAACCAATAGTATATTGCCTTCGATGGAAAATTTTGACAGCAAATTTTACACCTTAAACTACACCCAAATTCAAAAGCGAACAAGCCTACCAATTTTCCCAATCAATTATACCCTAGATGTTTTACTAGGTACAGGTAATCGAACAACTGAAGAAACGAAGCTATCTCAATACATGATACAGCTTCAAGCGAATAAAAACTTCGAACTTGCGCCCAAGCACTACCTCTATGTTAATTGGACCTATTATTCGCTCTTTAGCGAAGACTATCTCATTAATGAACTATACCGTTTTGGTGGCACACAATCACTTCGCGGTTTTCAAGAAAATAGTTTATTAGCCAATCAGCTTAACCTAATCAACACAGAGTATCGATTCTTAGTACATCCTAGTTTATACTTACATACGATTTTTGATTATGCCATTCAAAATTACAAGCCTTTGAACCAAACCAATACCTTATATAGTATAGGTATGGGATTGGGCTTTATTACCTCATCGAGTTACTTCAACCTCTCTTTTGCCAATGGAAAGCAACCAGGGGTACCTTTTTCTTTTGACAACACCACAATTCACATCGGATTTAAAACCCTCTTTTAATTTCCGAAAAGATTAGGACTCCCCTCAAAAAATAGCTATCGTATAATAAAAATATAACTACCTTTGCCTCATGGATCAGGAGAATCAAATTTTTGGTATTCGTGCGATAATCGAAGCCATTGAAGCAGGTAAAGATATAGATAAGGTATTCTTACAAAAGGATGCACAGGGTGAATTAATGAATGAGTTAATCAAAACATTAAAGCGAAATAATATTAATTTCTCTTATGTTCCTATCGAGAAACTCAACCGTCTAACAAAGAAGAACCACCAAGGGGCTATTGGAACAATTGCTCCTATTTCGTTTATCTCACTAGAAGAACTAGTAGAAACGACCTTGGAGAAAAAAGAAAAACCTCTTTTTGTTGTTTTAGATCAATTATCGGATGCACGTAATTTTGGAGCGATTATTCGTACTGCAGTTTGCTGTGGTGCAGATGGAATTATCATCTCAAAAAATGGCGCTGCTCCTGTAAATGGCGATACAATTAAAACCTCAGCAGGTGCTGTTTTCAATATTCCAATTTGTAAAGTGGACCACATTAAAGATGCGGTCTTCTACTTACAAGGATCTGGTGTTATTACTTTAGGCGCTACTGAAAAAGCAGAAAAAGAAATCTACGATGTAGAACTCAATATTCCTTTAGCTATTATTATGGGGAGTGAAGACCGAGGTATCAATCCTTCTGTGTTGAAAATCATAGATGAAAAAGCAAAATTACCCATGTTCAGCACCATTGATTCTTTGAACGTATCAGTTGCTTGTGGGGCATTCCTATATGAAATTATCAGACAACGTAGATAAATGAGTGATCGGTTATGATGGAGAATTATATTCTACATTCATTGGATTTATCTTTCAAAAATAAAAAGGGAAAGGATAGCCGTTGCTATCCTTTCCCTTTTTATTTACTATTCTTTGCGATGTGCAATCATCTTGCCAATCTCGCCCCCCGATTCTCTTATCGTCGCCTCCCCATTTCCATACACAATTGGCAAAGTTGGTCGATATGGATTTTTTAAATCCAGAACCTCCTTCACCTCTTTCGGTATAATGACAAAGTTTCCCTTTTCATCAAAGCATTGCATAAAGGGATCCTCATTCGGATTGTAACTTGGGGACTGCCATTCATACTTATATACCTTTTCCGCATATACAGGATTCTTCAAGACGAAAGACAACAGCATTCCTGTAATAAAACCACTTAAATGTCCCTCCCAAGAGATTCCTTCTTCAATATCAGGAAAAACATACCAAATCATACTTCCATACAACATCACAATAAGAAGAGAGAGCGCCACTAATCTAAAGTATTTTGTTTGGATCCCTTTAAAGAACATATAGCTCACTAAAACGTATATTAATCCACTAGCGCCTATGTGATAGCTTTCTCTTGCAATAATCCAAGTCCCTAATCCAGATAATAAAATCCCCCACCCCAAAACCTGCCATACTTGTTTTTTATAAAAAAATTGCACCAACAAAAGCAATACAAATAAGGCTACAGAATTGTTGTAGATGTGTTTTAGTCCTCCATGAATAAAAGGGCTAAATAAGATTCCTCTCAACCCCTTTAAGGTACGAGGATAAATTCCATATTGATATAATTGCAAATAATCTTTCCAATCCAACCAATACACAGTCCAGATCAACATAAGAAACAGAACAGGGAGAATAATTAAATCGGCGGTTATAACAAGTTGTTTATCTTTCATTGGGGCGTTTCCTTGATACGTAAAACATAAAGATATAAAATAGTAACGCAATTCAACTATACAAACCACAGCGTTTAGCTACAATTTCACTCGACTTCTTTTTATTCGACATTATAGGTTGTATTTTTGTGTTTCTCAAAATTACATTGTCATGGATGCACCATTAGCAGAAAGAGTACGACCACAGACCTTGGCTGACTATGTTAGTCAAGCTCATTTAGTTGGTGAACAAGGAATCTTAACAAAACAATTACAAACTGGTTTTATTCCATCGTTGCTTTTTTGGGGACCTCCTGGAACAGGAAAGACTACATTAGCTGAAATCTTAGCCAAAGAAAGTCAGCGTCCCTTTTACGTTTTAAGTGCAATTAACTCTGGAGTAAAAGATGTCCGAGAAGTAATAGAGAAAGCTAAATCCAATCATGGATTATTTACGGCTCGCAATCCCATTTTATTTATTGACGAGATTCACCGTTTTAGCAAGTCACAACAAGATTCACTTTTAGCAGCTGTTGAACGTGGATGGATTACGTTAATTGGCGCAACAACAGAGAATCCTAGTTTTGAAGTAATTCCTGCTTTACTTTCTCGTTGTCAAGTCTATACGCTCAATGCGTTTACGAAAGAGGACTTACGCACGCTACTAGACCGAGCTATTGAAAAAGATACATTCCTGCGTTCTAAACGCATTACACTACAAGAGACAGAGGCTCTTTTTCGCGTATCTGGTGGAGATGGCCGAAAATTGTTAAATACTTTTGAGCTCATTGTCAATGCCACAACAGGAGATGACGTTCTTTTAACCAATGATTACGTCATGCAAATCGTTCAAAAAAACACGGTTCTTTACGATAAAACAGGAGAGCAACACTACGATATTGTATCCGCCTTTATCAAATCCATCCGCGGTAGTGATCCCAATGGTGCTGTGTATTGGTTAGCGCGTATGATTGAAGGAGGAGAAGACGTAAAATTCATTGCGAGACGACTTGTAATAGCAGCTTCCGAAGACATTGGCAATGCTAATCCGACAGCGCTAATTATGGCAACCAATACGTTTCAAGCCGTTGCTGTAATTGGCTATCCTGAAAGTAGAATCTTATTGAGTCAATGTGCCATTTACCTTGCGACCTCACCGAAGAGTAATTCTACCTATATGGCTATTGGTAAAGCCCAACAACTTGTTAAACAAACAGGAGATTTAGCTATACCTATTCACTTGCGCAATGCACCAACGAAATTAATGAAAGAATTAGGCTATGGTGAGGACTACAAATATTCCCATGATTATCCGAACAATTTTGTAGACCAAGAATTCTTACCTACAGAATTAAGTGGAACGGTTTTATATGAACCAGGACACAATAGTAGAGAAAATGGCACGCGCGATTTCTTGAAAAACAGATGGCAATTTAAATACAACTATTAAAACGAAAGCCTGCTCTTACAGCAGGCTTTTAATATCTAATAAAGTAGTTACTTGAGGCAAAGTTACAGGAACTTTTTTGCGATGCTCATTATAATAAATCACATCCATTCCTATATTTTGTGCTCCTTCTATATCTGCTAAAAGGTTATCTCCAATCATAACCGTATCTTGTACCTCAACTTGAGCCAACTGCAAAGCATAGGTAAAAATTTTAGCATCTGGTTTTTTAACCCCAGCTAATTCAGAATTAGTTACCGTTTTAAAAAAGGGCTCTATACCCGAGTTTTTTATTTTTCTTGCTTGTACTTGGTCAAATCCATTAGTGATAATGTGTAGCTTGTATTTTTCATTCAAATACCCTAAAATCTCAATCGCTCCTTCAAACAAATAGTTGTAATTAGGTAAATAAGTTAAATACTTATCCCCTACCTCCAGCATTTTTTCTGTTGTAGCTGCATAACCCAACAACTCAAAAGTATCACGTATTCTACCGATTCTAAGTTCTGCTTGCGACACTTGGTTTAAACTATAGCGATCCCAATAGGTAGCATTAATTCCAACATAATAATGTAAAAATTGCTCAATCGTAAAAGGCAATTGCATTTCACTTAGGACTTGTTCAAAGGCTAAACCGGAATTCTTTTCGAAATCCCATAAGGTGTGATCAAGGTCAAAAAATATATCAGTTTTATGTTCAAATTTCTTTAATGACATAGGTGTTATTTTCATATAAGAACACAAAAGTAAACAATTTAAAAAAACTGTTGTTATAGTCGCCCATGATCTGCAAAACTATAGTAGTCACATTCCGTAATAATAAAATGATCTAAGATCACAATATCCATAATTTTACCTGCTTTTTTTATTTTCTCTGTAATCTGAATATCCGCCTCACTAGGTTGCAGCTTACCAGAAGGATGGTTGTGCACTAGAATAATAGCTGTGGCGTTCTTTTCTAACGCTAGCTTAAAAAGAATACGCAAGTCTACTAGAGTTCCTGTAACTCCACCTTTACTGATACCAACTGTTTCTATCACTTGATGCTTGATGAATGGAGCTTCTTTATTCGTCGTAATTCCTCTTACCGCATTGGAGTTATTCAAGAAGATCACCCAGAACTCCTCATGGTTGAGCTCTCCAATTTTTGGTTGCATCAATTCAAAGACATCCTGACTGCAGTTGATCTTAGTTCGAGAAGGGAGATCCGCCATTCGTCTTCGTTGTCCCAATTCTAAAGCAGCTACAATAGCAATAGCCTTGGCTTCACCTATTCCCTTAAATCGCCTCAGATTTTCTACGGATTGTTTAGCTAGTTCTGCTAAACTAGACTCTGTATTTTCCAATATTCGCCTACTGAGATCAATTGCAGATTCGTTTTTATTTCCAGAATTAATCAGAATTGCAATTAACTCTGTATCACTCAATGCACCTTTTCCTTTGAGTAATAATTTTTCTCTAGGTCGATCATCAATCGCCCAGGTGGAGATCGGTTTTCTTACATCAGCCATAACATTTCGTCTTTTGATTCTCTCTTGTGTACCTCAAAAATCGATCCTTTATTCGATGTCTTTCTCTCCATTCAAGTCTTTATTGTACTTTCTAAATAAAAAAATCCTTTCATTGAAAGGATTTTTTTATTATTACAAATTTTGCACATATTCATTTAAGTTCAGTCCACCGTAATCTCCTGAACTCATAAATAACAAAACACTGTCTTTTAGATCTAAGTTTTTAATATAGGTTTTAAAATTTTCAGCATTTGTATAAGTCTTCAACGCTTGCAATTCAAAAGCTTTTTGCATTTGTTCTGTTGTAATCTCAGGCATGCGTTTAATCTTCAAAGCATCTAAAGAATAAAACACCACTGCTTGATCTGCGACATCTAGGCTTCCTCTATATTCGGATAAGAAATCAGCATTCAAACTACTATAAGTATGAAGTTCTAAACACGCGATTAACTGCTTATTTGGATATTGCTCTCGAACGGCTTTCATGGTAGCTTTCACCTTACTCGGTGAATGGGCGAAATCTTTATATACAACTGTCGTTTGTTCATCATACAATTTCTCTAAGCGTTTTGAAGCTCCTTTAAAGCTTGTGATCGCATCAAAGAAATCGTCCTCATCTATTCCCATATTTTGACATACCCATTTTGCACCACTAATATTGTTGATATTATGTTGTCCAAATACTTCCAAAGGCATAGGTCCTTCTGATGTTACTAAATAAGCTACACCATCAACACTTTCATTTTCTAAGGTTGTGTAAGGCAATTTCCGAATGGGATTGTTACTCTCTTCTGTAATTTGCTTTACAATCTCATCTTCTTCATTGTAGATTAAGATGCCCCCATTGGTAATCTTATCGATAAAAATTCGAAATTGATCCACATAATTTTCAAATGTTGGAAACACATTAATATGGTCCCAAGCAATACCACTTAGCAAAGCGATATTAGGTTCATATAGATGAAACTTCGGACGGCGATCAATTGGCGAAGACAAATATTCATCCCCTTCAATGAGCATAAAATCATTTTCATCAGTTAAATTGACCATTCGATCAAATCCTTCTAACTGTGCTCCTACCAAATAATCAACTTCCACACCATGATAATTCAACACGTGCAACACCATCGAAGTAATGGTTGTTTTTCCATGTGACCCTCCAATAACAACTCTAGTTTTATTCTTAGCGTGTTCATAAATAAACGCTGGATAAGAATAAATCTTTAAGCCTAATTCTTTTGCCCTGATCAGTTCTGGATTATCCTCTTTAGCGTGCATGCCCAAAATCACGGCATCGATAGTTGCAGTGATCTTTTCAGCAAACCAACCTTCTTGTTTAGGCAATAAACCTTGTTGAGCTAACCTTGTTTTTGATGGTTCAAAAATAGCATCATCACTTCCTGTTACAACATCACCTTTTGCATGCAAGGCTAGAGCTAAATTGTGCATGGCACTTCCACCTATTGCGATAAAATGTATACGCATTCTATATCTTTTTTACTTCAATTCTTATTGGAGGTTAAAATTACAATATTATTACTAAAAAACAGGATACTTTCACAAGACGATCGAGAAAAATAACCGCTGTATTTTTATTGCTACTTGTATGTTTTCTTTTACAACTTCTCCCCCGATACAGCTCCTGCTCTCGATCAACCTTATTTTCAAATTACCTCCTTAACCGTTATTTTACTATTTAAATAATAATTAAGAAAAAATATATCGTATTTTCGTCAAAATTTTTTAACAAAAAATCACCCTATGGACAATTACACTCCACCACCCGTACCGTCACAAAAAAGTGGCAATACACAAGTTTTAGGTATCTTAGCTCTTGTTGCGGGTATCATTGCTTTACCTTCATCATTTATCCCTTGTTTTGGGCTTGTTGCACTTATTGTTGCAGTTGTAGCCATTGTATTGGGTATTTTAACCATTTCTAGTGCAAAGAAAAACAACGAACCTAAAGGTTTAGGTGTTGCCGGACTAGTTCTTGGTGCGATCAGTTTCGTCATCATTCTTGCTTGGGGAGCTTTATTTGCTACCGTAACAACAGCAGCAATTAAGAACATCGATGACATGCAAAAAGAAATGGAAAATATGTCAACGGAAGATTATCCGTATTACAACGAAGAAGGTACTGAAGAAGACTCACTTCAGGATCAAGAAGACGTATACCTTTTAGAAGAGCAAATAACGGAATAAGTCGTGCAGAACTATAGGATCATCAATTGTATTTTTTTTGTATTTATCTTGTGTTTATTTGGCTATATCCTTTTCTTAAACACAACCACTTCTACCGCATTAAGTATTCGTTCTTCTTGCGAGGGATTGCCAGAATCACTTTGCAGAAGTAGAGGTTTGACTCGAGACTTTATGTCGCTGTTAAAAGGTAAAAACGATTTGATTAATCCTTATAGTTATACTATCTTCTTGTTTTTTGCCTATGTAGGTTGTTCAAGAGGGGCTTTGTTATTACTTCCCTTACGACTGTATAAAAACTGGATGGCATACCTTGACATTGTCATATTGAGCATCTTCTTTTTATACGCTTTTATTCCTTTATTAGGTGTAAATTAGAAATAAAAAAACAGTTTAAAAGAGTACTCTTTTAAACTGTTTTTTCATGGGTTTCCATTTGCTTTATAAAAAAAGCAGTAGTTCTTCAACTACTGCTTTTTTATTCTTCTTATTTTACTACATTCATTTCGTCAACAATGTGTTTTGCATCAGCAAATTTGTCGATAATGAATAATACATAGCGAATATCAACGTTGATAGTACGTTGCAATTCTGGATCGTAGATAACATCTCCAGCCATTGCTTCAATGTTTCCATCAAAAGCTAAACCAATCAACTCTCCTTTACCATTCAATACAGGAGAACCTGAGTTACCTCCAGTAATATCGTGATTTGTTAAGAAGTTTACTGGCAAGTGACCTTCTTTATCTGCATATACTCCATAATCTTTGGAATTGTACAAGTCAGTTAATTTTTGAGGTACCTCAAACTCGTCATCTCCAGGAACGTGTTTAGCGATTGTACCTTTTAACGTCGTATACCAGTTTTCTTTTGCATCATTTACTTTTGCTCCTCTAGGCAATCCTTTTACTGTACCATAAGTCAAACGCAACGTTGAGTTTGCATCTGGGTAGTATTTTCCATTTGGATTACTCTGTCTAACTCCGTCAACAAACAAGCGATATGCTTTTTGATACTTGTCTTCTAATCCTACTAACTCATCACTTTTTGCACGGTATTGCTCCATGATAGCGATAGACAACTCCAATAAAGGATCATTTTCAAAAGTAGTAGAAGGGTTTGCTAAGAACGCATTAATTCTATCCTTATTTACGAAGATACTTTTTTCAAAAGCTTCGTTTACAAATTTAGTAAAATCACCGTTGTATTTTTTCTCAATTTCAGCGATATAAGGAGTGATAGCGTATCCTGTAGATTTAGTAGCATATAAAGCCAATTGTTTAGCTAGCATTTCTTTTTCTAGCTCTTCATTTTGTCCTTCATAGATTTCATTCACATAAGCCATGAAATCATCGTGCATTTCTTTTCTTTTCTTTGTATCACCCTTAGTATATGCTTCAATTCCTCCTGATAAACGATAAGGAGTTGCAGCCAAAGCAGATGTACGCAATAACGTCATTAAGTAGTTATCGTGACGTGATTTTTCATTTGTAGCGCTATAGAATGCGTTGATGTTAGCAATAACATCACCATACTTCGCTTTATTTTCTTTTTTATTCGCCCATACTTGGAAGTTCTCTTCTGCTTTTGTTTTAGTAGCAACCGTTTGATGTTGGTTTAAAGCATCGATCATTCCTTGTCTATTTTTCCAATAGTTTGCTACACCAGCATATTGAGAAGCATAGTTTAGACGGACAGCGTCGTCTTTTGCCATGTGTTTCTTCATGACATCCATTCCTAATTTAGATCCTTCAACCCAAGCTGGATAAGCATATTTAATATTTTGCTCTACCCCTTGTGCAGGCATCCAGCGGTTAGTTCTACCTGGATAACCTAAAATCATAGAGAAATCACCTTCTTTGATCCCTGCAATAGATACAGGTAAAGCGTGTTTCGGTACCATTGGTACGTTAGCTGCATCATATTCTGCAGGGTTTCCTTCTTTATCTGTATATACACGGAAAATAGAAAAATCTCCTGTATGACGAGGCCATTCCCAGTTGTCTGTATCACCACCAAATTTACCAATGCTATTTGGAGGTGTTCCTACTAAACGCACATCATTATAGTCCTCGTATACGAAGTAATAAAATTCATTTCCTTGGAAAAAGGATTTAACAGATACTGTATATCTTCCATTTTCATTATTTTCTTCTTGAATTTTAGCGATCTCTTTATTGATTGCTCTCTCTCTATCTACTTCAGACATTTGACCATTAACAACACTCAAGATGCGTTTTGTTACATCGTCCATACGAACGAAGAAGCGAACAGATAGACCTTTAGCTGGTCTTTCAGCTGCTTTATCTTTAGCCCAAAATCCGTTAGTTAAGATATCATCCTCTGGAGTAGATAAGTTAGCGATCTTATCATAACCACAGTGGTGGTTAGTCAAAACTAAACCTTGATTAGAGATTATTTCAGCAGTACACCCACCATCAAACTGCACAATTGCATCTTTCAATGAATGGTTATTAATACTGTAAATTTCTTCAGCTGTAAGCTGTAATCCCATTTTTTCCATATCGCGTTGGTTCAAACGCTCAAGGAACATTAAAAACCACATTCCTTCGTCTGCCTTTAACTTCACAGGCGCAACTAATAAAAATGCAGTCAGTAATAGAACGATTTTTTTCATAATTATAATAGTATGTTACTTAGTTTGCGAAGATAGTTTAATAAACAAAATAATTAATCCTTCTCTTCGTCATTTTTCTCGCAATTTGTCGTTGCGTTTATATTTTTGGCATCCATTTCTTTACAATCGTCGAAGCCATATCTGTCTTTCAACTCGTCAATTACCGATTTATTCCACAATTTAACACCTGTCATATATGCTGTTCTAGCAATCAAAAAGGCAGCTACAGGGGAGGTAATAAACAGGAAAAAAACAATAGCGAACACTTTGGTCGTAATTGAAAACTCAGCGAAGTGAATTGCGGCAGCCCCTAAGATGCATCCAATCCCTAAAGTGGCTGCTTTAATAGTAATGGATAAGCGCGTATAAAAGTCGGGCATTCTAAATATACCAATTGAAGCAATTAGAATAAAAATTGCACCTAAGGTACTTAGTATCATGATAAGCAAATCAGTCATCTCTTTCTCTTTTATCAAGGTAAAACGAAAAGGCGACGGTACTCAAGAAAGCGATTAACGCCATAATGACAGCAACGTCTAAAAATATAGGGTTATTGGTGATTAGACTAAACAAGCCAATAAATCCAACTCCAACGGTAATAAGCAAGTCAATAGCTACTACGCGATCAACCACCGCTGGTCCTTTTAAAAATCGAATAAAGATCAATATTAAGGACAAGCAGATAATGGGCATTACAACATAAATCAAATAATTCTCTACTGTCATCGTAATATAGCTAATAGTTTCTTTTCTGTTCTTTCTTTCATGCGTTGAATAAACTTGTCTTTATCCTTCAAGTACATCGTATGAATAAAGATATGACTTTTATCGTCGGCAATATCGATAACCATTGTCCCAGGGGTTAAAGCAATAATATTGGCTAACATGGTAATTTCGAAATCGGTTTTCGCATCAATTTCATATTTAATGATCCCCGGAGTCGTGTGATAATTTGGTGTAATCACGTCAATAGCTACTTGTAAATTTGCTTGAAGCATATCGACAAAAAAGTACAGGATAAACACCAAAATTTTGGGTACGCGATAAAAATATTCTTTATCCGCTTTATTCGAAGAAGTTTTAGTCAACATCCAAAGGATAAAAAAACCGGCTATACCTCCAAAAAAGAAGTTTGCATAGTTTAATTGTCCTGTTAGAGCTACCCAAACAAACGTCAATAATATATTAAGTAAAAAGTATTTTAACATAGTATCTTATTTTATACCTTGTAAAACTGATTCGATGTATATCGAAGGATTCATCATTTCGTGTGCAACACGTTCTGAAACTTCAAATACTAAAGGAGCATTTAACCCAATGAACAGTGACACACCAGCTAAAGCAGCAACGGGTAAAATCAGTGCTACTTTACCTGAGCTCACAAAAGGAGCAAAATGGTCAATTTCTTCACTATTAGGTTTCGGTAAATCTTTCCAAAACACTTCTGACCAAATACGAGCTACAATAAATAATGTTATGAAGCTAGCAAAGATTAATGTTCCTAACAAGACATACTGTTCTAATCGAAAAGCTTCTTGAAAGAGCATAATCTTAGGCCAAAACCCAGATAATGGGGGAATACCAACTAAAGAAAACAAAATAACAGCAAAGAGAATCGACAATTTGGGGTAATCTTTGTACAACCCTCCTAATCGGTTGATATCTTGTGTTTCTCTGATTTTTTGAATCAAGCCACTCATCATAAATAGATTACTCTTTACAATTACATCGTGAATGAGGTAAAATATAACACCTACAAATGCCAACTCGGTATACAGACCGAAGCCTGCAATAAGATATCCGATGTGACATACGATAAAATAAGAAAGTATACGTCTAATATTTCTCTTATTAATTGCCCCTAAAGCCCCACTGATCATAGTCAGAATAGCAATCACAACAAAGACACCTAATACAAAATCATCGGGTTGGAATACAATGGTAAATACGCGAAACATGGAATACACCCCCATTTTGGTTAACAATCCACCAAATATAGCCCCAATTGCAGAGGGCGGTGTATGGTAAGACGAAGGCAACCAGAAGTACATTGGAAAAACCGCTGATTTAATTCCAAATCCCACGAAGAAAAGCAGAGCAGTTACCGTTACTAATCCACGATTTTCTACAATAGCGACTTGATGTGCTAGATCGGCAATATTTAAACTACCTGTTATCCCATACAAAATTCCGATTGCAGTCAAAAAAATGGTCGAAGCCAACATATTCATTGTAACGTATTTGACAGCAGATTCCATTTGTCTTTTCTTTCCTCCTAAAGTTAACAATACAAAAGAAGAGATAATTACAACTTCAAACCACACATACAGATTGAAAATATCCCCTGTTAAGAAGGCTCCTAACAATCCCATGATGAGGAAGTGAAAAATAATAAAATACCCGTATTTGATTCGACTAATGTTAATAGCGGATGTTGAATATATCCCCACAGCTAATGCTACTGTGGCTGTAAGAAGAACCATGACAGCACTTAATGTATCAGCAACGAAAGTAATACCAAAGGGAGCTTTCCAGCTTCCTAACTGCAAGGTAATTGCACCATGTTCCCAAGTGGCGGTAAACAAATTCCAACACAGGAGAAAAGCAATACTATTCCCAACGATACTTATTATTTTTTGAATTTTTACATTTTTCCAAAAGATCAATAAGACTACCGCGGTAAACATATGAGCAAATATGGGCGCTAATATGAAGTTTGAAATCATATATCTAAATCTTGAATATTAAGGGAATCTAAATCATCTGTTCCTGTTGTGCTATATACCTTGTTCAAGAGTACAATAGCAAAAGCGGTTAGGCCAAAGCTAATTACAATTGCAGTTAAGATCAGGGCTTGAGGAACGGGATCAGCATAAGCATCAAAGAATTGTGCATGTTCTTCATCAATGATAGGCGCCTTTCCTTTGGTCAATTCACCCATTAAAAAAATAAGGATATTTGCTCCATTCCCTAACATCATCAAGCCAAGAAGCAATTTGACCATACTTCGACGAAACATTAAATAAATGCCCGCAGAATATAATATACCTACTAAAACGACTAGTAATAATTCCATGTAACGTTTTCTTTAGTCATTAAACATTTTCAGCGATTGTAAATAGAATCGTCAAGACGACACCAATTACAACCAAGTATACTCCTATATCAAAGAACAACGCAGTTCCTACTGCACCGATAACTGCTACTGATTCTGCAAACCAAACTCCAGTCATCACAGGTAATCCTACAAAAACAGGGATCAGTGCACTTATAATAGAGACTGATAAGCCGATTCCTATTAAACGCATAGGGGAAAATTGAAACAAGGCCAACGTTTGCTTTGTACTATAGGCAAAAGAGTGTAAAACGAAGGCGATAGAAGCAATGAGTCCACCGACAAAACCACCACCTGATAGGTAATGCCCACGCAGTAATACAAACAACGAGAACAAGATTAGCAACGGCAATAAATAATTGGTTGCCGTACGCAAGATTGTGGTATCTAATACCTGATGTTTATTCGGAAGCTTCTTCATCTTTCGTTCTATATTTTAATAAACCATATACTCCCAATGCAGCGATTGACAGTACAATGGTTTCAATTAGAGTATCAAATCCTCTAAAGTCAACTAGAATTACGTTCACGACGTTTTTACCTTTTGCTAAGACATAGGCATTTTCGGCATAGTAACGACTAATTTCCTTATCAGCAGGAGATACTAAAGCTTGGAGTGTTATTAATGAAATCAACCCTCCAAAAGCAATCGAAACAACGGCATCTCTAAACTGTATACGTCGATTACTCAATTTTAAAAACCCAGGTAATTTAAACAAGACTAATACGAATAGTACAACTGTAAGCGTATCGATAGCAAATTGGGTCATTGCTAAGTCAGGTGCTCCATAAAATACAAAGATCAAACAGATACAATAACCTACTACTCCAGTAGCTGCAATGGCAGAGAGACGCGATGGAGTATGGATCGCAAAGAAAATAGCAATAACAGTAATTAGAAATACAACTAATTCGTATATTCTAAATTCAGATAAGTCTTCTGTATTAACACGCAAAGGCACATCGGCAAACAGCTTATACCCTACAAGTCCAATAAAGAATACAATTATTACCATCAAATAAATACGCAAATATCCACTTTGAAACAAACGAGTATAAGCATAGGCAAATAATCTAAATTTCTCGATGATATAACCGAGGACATGTTGAGGAGATAAGTTGTAAAAGCGCGTTACAAACTCTAGTGAGTTTTGATATCCTTTAAATACAAAATACAAAGTGGTACCCAACACAATAGTTCCTGCACTTAGTGCAACAATCTCATTAAACCCATGCCATATAGCCAATTCCATTTCAATCGGCTTACCTCCTACCGCTCTAGCCACAGAAGAGATGATTTCGATATTAATCCATTGGGGTAATACGCCAAAAACAAGACTTAATATAGCGAGAACAAACGGGGGTAACCACATTTGTAAGGAAGGCTTAGGAACATCTTGGCACGCTTCTTTTACTTTTCCAAAAAATGGTTTTATTCCCACTAGGAAACCCGAAGCCGTCAAGAATACATTAGTTAAGACAGCAACTCCAGTAAAAACCAAAGCCCATTGATTAATCGGGTAAGTAAAAGTTGCTTCATAAATAATTTCTTTTCCAATAAACCCGAAGGTCAACGGAATCCCAGCGCTTGACAAAGCCGCAATTAATGCTGCGACTGACAGTGTAGGCATTGTTTTGCGCAAGCCTCCTAAATGGGCAATATCACGGGTATGTGTTTGATGATCGACAGTTCCTGTTACCAAAAACAACGTCGCTTTATACAACGCGTGGACGAGTATAAAAATACTTGCAGCATAAATCGCTTTTTCTGATCCCACTCCAAGTAAGAACACGATTAAACCCAAAGCCGAAATAGTTGTATATGCTAAGATGCCCTTCATATCCTTTCTGAATACAGAGTGAATTGCGCCAAATAACATAGTTAATCCTCCTACAAGTTGCAGCGTAGTATTCCAATAGAGGTGATCTCCTAATACGGGGGTAAAACGAGCCAAAAGATAAATTCCCGCTTTAACCATTGTTGCAGAATGCAAATAAGCAGATACAGGCGTTGGGGCCTTCATCGCTCCAGGTAACCAAAAATGGAAGGGAAATTGTGCAGATTTTGTAAAAGCTCCCATAAATAAGAAGAACAACAAGATTCCATAAGAAGCGTGTTCCTTTAGAACATCTGCTTGAGTAAGCAACTCGTGAATTGAATAACTTCCTGCAATACTTCCTACTACAGCAGCAAAAGAAAGCAAAAAGAAACCACCTAGCCCTGTGATTCCCAAGGCCCAAAGTGCGCTTTTACGGGAATCTTCATCTTCATTATTAAAACCAATAAGGAAAAAAGAGGTGATACTCGTTAACTCCCAAAATACAAATAAAGAAATTAAGTTATCTGAAAGTACGACACCTATCATAGCGCCCATAAACAGCCCTAGATAGGCAAAAAAGCGATGAATATAGATATGCCCCTTTAAATAATAAGAAGCATACCAATAGACAAGTGTACCAATACCTGTGATCAACAAAGTAAACAACAAGGCTAGTCCGTCTAACTTGAAGTCAAAAGCGATACCTAAGGAAGGTACCCATTCGTTTCTAAACATTATAACTTCCTTTCCCGATTTGATTTGAGGTATAAAGGATAGAAAATAAATGAATAAACTGAATGGTAGTAAAGTTAATAATCCTGTAAACTTAGAACGTCCTAAACCCTTCAAGAAAAACGTACTAAAAGCTAGTACAAAAGTGAGTAAAATAATTACCAGCATAAATAAGCTTTATTTCTCTTTTTCTAAATATTTCTACTGAGGGTAAATATATAAAAAAATCAAAAAAAAAGGAATAAAAGCCAAATAACACGCTAATTTTTAACAAAACTATAACCAAGTTTTCCAAATTATATGTATAAAAAAAGCGAGATTTTAAAATCTCGCTTTAACGGGCTAGTTATTTAACATTTGCCACAATCTATCTTTTAACTCTTGAAGACCTTGATTTGCTACCGCAGATATGAACATATAAGGCACACCTTTCAAGTCGCTATCTAATCCTTCTTTCATTTCGGCTTTCAACTCATCATCCAACATATCGCCTTTTGTTATGACTAAAAGTCGATCTTTATCTAACATTTCTGGATTATATCTTCTCAACTCATCCAAGAGAATTTCATACTCTTTTTTAATATCATCAGCATCAGCAGGCACCATAAAAAGAAGGGTTGAGTTTCGTTCAATATGTCTCAAGAAATAGTGTCCTAATCCTTTTCCTTCCGCTGCACCTTCAATAATTCCAGGAATATCGGCAATAACGAAAGACTTAAAATCGCGATAAGCAACAATTCCTAAATTAGGTTTCAACGTTGTAAAAGGATAATCTGCAATTTTTGGTTTCGCAGAGGTTAACACAGACAACAAAGTTGATTTACCTGCATTTGGAAAACCTACCAATCCCACATCGGCTAAGACTTTTAATTCAAGGATAATATCTAGTTCTTCACCAGGCATTCCAGGTTGAGCGTAACGCGGTGTTTGATTAGTTGATGTTCTAAAGTGCCAGTTTCCTAAACCACCTTTACCACCTTTACCTAAAATTCGCTTTTCGTTGTGTTCTGTAATTTCAAAGAGTACCTCTCCTGTTTCTTTGTCTTTTACCACTGTTCCCAAAGGCACTTCAATAATTCTATCTTCTCCATCTGCTCCTGTACTTCTAGAGCTTCCTCCATCACCTCCATGACCTGCTTTGATATGGCGCATGAACTTCAAGTGATATAGCGTCCACAAACCTTCATTACCTACAATATAGACATGACCTCCACGTCCACCATCTCCACCATCAGGACCTCCTTTTTCAATAAATTTTTCTCGGTGCAAATGCGTAGAACCTCTTCCACCTTTTCCAGAGGCTACATAAATCTTTACGTAGTCTACAAAATTCCCTTCAGTCATCTTTTATATATTACCTTCTCTTTGATTTGTTCTATTCGATTTAAAAAATCGATTAGATTAAACGGTCTATTACGCCGCTTAATCTCATTGTAATTTCTTCAACTGACCCAATCCCATCAACAGCATTATAACATTGCTTTGCAGTATAATAATCGATTAATGGAGCTGTTTTTTCGTTGTATTCTTCGTAGCGACTTCTGATGATTTGCTCATCTTGATCGTCTGCTCTTCCGCTCGTTTTACCTCTTTCTAAAATACGTTGTACCAACACATCATCATCAGCTTCTAAGCCAATTGTTCCAACGAAACGAATATTTTTTTTCTGTAATAAAGCTTCTAAAGCTTCTGCTTGCTGAATTGTACGTGGAAAACCATCAAATAAGAACCCTGCCTTATCCATGTTTTTTTCTACTTCATCTGCAAGCATATCAATTGTAATAGAATCTGGCACCAATTCCGCTCTATCCATATAAACTTTGGCTTGTTTCCCTAATTCTGTTCCGTTTTTTAAGTTATAACGAAACACATCTCCAGTAGAAATATGAGTTAAATTGTATTTTTCTTTAAGAAATTCTGCCTGTGTACCTTTACCCGCACCAGGTTTTCCAAATAAAACTATTGCAATCATGCTACTATACTTTATTTATGCTGTTAATGTTTATTATTCTTTTATTTGATAAATTTCAGGAATATTTCTTCCGTGTTTATCGTAATCCATCCCATATCCAACGATGAATTTATTCTCAATTTCAAAAGCGACATAATCCAGTTTAATATCTTTCGTATACGCTTCTGGCTTCAAACACAACGTACAGATTTTCACCTCTTTTGGGCGCTGTTGTTCGAAAAGATTCTTTAAAGCCACCAATGTATTACCTGTATCTACGATGTCTTCAATGATAATAACACGTCGATCTGTTACGTCAATGTCCAACCCCAAAAGTTGATTCACTTGGTTAGAGGACTGTGTTCCAATATAAGAAGCCATTTTTACAAAACTCATTTCACATTGCCCTTTATACTGCTTCACTAAATCGGAAACAACCATAAAAGAGCCATTTAAAACACCTATAAAAATAGGCACCTCACCATTCATATCTCGCAAAATATCGCTTGCTATTTCCCCTAAACGTTCTTGAATTTGTTTTTCTGAAATGAAAGGAACAAAAGTCTTGTCTAAAACTTGAATCTCCATACACAATTGAATTGATAATTTGCAAATATACAAAAAAGAAACACCACATTTGTACTCCTTAACAGATGAATTCTAAACATTTTATCCTTGTATTTGTATTTTTTCGCTTTTTGCTTTTCTCTCTTTTACACGGCGTAAGGTTAGTAAACCATTCCCTGTACTTGAAGTAAGTCAATTGTTCTTTATTGCAGTCCACTTGTATCAAAAAAAAACGCAGCGCTTTTGCAAACGCCACGTCTAAAACAAACTAATTCAATCTAACTCTAAAACCAAAGCTAATAAGTTTTATTGTTAAGATTACTTTTTATACACCAGATCAAGGGTATATATTATTTTTTAATACAATATACCTTAATTATATCGCTTCAAATATAAGTTAATTTTTTAACTAAACAAGAAGTATTTTAAGTTTATTTTCACATTAACAAAATCACCAACCCCCAAAATACGCTATACTTTACTCGTAATACCAAGCAATAGAAACTAATATATGTTAAAATCAATACTTTCCACTACTACACGAAAGCTCCTGTCTACTACTTACTTCTATACTCTTTTTTGACAGGAGATCTCTACTTTTTTTGTTGCTAATAGATGTTCACCATGTGAATTAGTATATCTTTGCACAAACACAATTACAACAACACAATGAATTATTATTCAACTGATTTTCGCTTGGGAATCTTAGGAGGTGGACAATTAGGCAAAATGCTTTTGTACGACACACGCAAGTTTGACCTTGCTACTTACATCTTAGATCCAAGTAAAGAAGCGCCTGCTCAATACGGTGCACACCAGTTTTTTCAAGGAGATCTTATGGACTATGAAACGGTTTATCGCTTTGGAAAAAAAGTAAATGTCTTAACCATTGAAATTGAAGGTGTCAACCTCGAAGCGTTGGATCAATTACAAAAAGAGGGAATAAAAGTTTATCCTTCACCCGAAACTTTGCGTTTGATTCAGCATAAAGGAAAACAAAAAGATTACTATACAACACACGGTATTCCAACTGCACCTTATACGCGTTTTACAACAAAAGCAGATTTAGTAACAGCGGCTACTGAACAACGTGTAGCACTTCCTTTCGTATGGAAATCGGCTCAATTTGGCTATGATGGAAATGGCGTAAAAGTAGTTCGTACACTTGATGATTTAGTAGGACTACCTGAGGTGGAATGCATCGCTGAAACAATGATTCCCTTCAAAAATGAATTAGCGGTAATTGTTGCGCGTTCTGCCTCTGGCGAGATTAAAACATTTCCTGTTGTAGAAATGGAATTTCATCCAGAAGCCAATCAAGTTGAATATGTTATTTGTCCTGCGCGCATTGAAGCTACTGTTGCCGAAAAAGCCAGAGCCATTGCATTAACTGTTTCGGAGAAATTTAACCACGTTGGATTATTAGCTGTTGAAATGTTTCAAACACAAGACGACGAAATCTTGGTCAATGAAGTAGCGCCACGTCCGCACAATTCAGGACATTACTCTATTGAAGCAAGTTACACTTCTCAATTTGAACAACACATCCGAGCGATTTTAGATTTACCTTTAGGAAACACAGACAGTAAGGTTGCGGGCGTAATGGTTAACTTAGTAGGAGCTGAAGGACATACTGGACAGGTATACTACGAAGGCATGAATGAAATTTTAGCCATTCCTGGTGTTACACCTCATATCTATGGAAAAAGAGAGACGAGACCTTTCCGCAAAATGGGACATGTAACCATTGTCAATAGCGATATGGACAAAGCGAGAGAAATTGCTCAAAAAGTAAAAGAAACGATCAAAGTAATCAGTCAATAAATTATGAAAATAGCAGTAGTAATGGGCAGCATTTCAGACATGCCTATCATGCAAGACGCAATCGATATAATTAAAGAATTTGGTATTGAAGTTGAAGTTGACATTGTGTCGGCACATCGCACGCCAGAGAAATTAGTAGACTTCTCTTCTCATGCACACACAAGGGGAATTCAAGTTATTATTGCAGGTGCGGGTGGAGCAGCTCATCTACCAGGTATGGTTGCATCGATGTCTCCACTTCCTGTAATTGGAGTTCCTGTAAAATCAAGCAATTCCATTGACGGATGGGATAGTGTGCTTTCTATTTTGCAAATGCCCGGTGGAGTTCCTGTAGCAACCGTTGCTTTAAATGGTGGAAAAAATGCAGGTCTATTAGCCCTACAAATTTTGGGAAGTCAAAATGAAGAAATTCGCAATAAAATGATCGCTTATAAAAATGGATTAAGAGAGGCCGTTTTAAAAGCTGCTGAAAATCTAAAAAAATAAGAGTACTAGCGATTTTTAGCCTTGTACAACACAAAGAACCAGTAGTTTACTAAACTGCTGGTTTTTTTTATTTTCTTTTTACTTATCGGTTTTCGTCTGATGTGTACGAAACAGTCGATCCCAAAAAGTGGTGTAAAAACCAAAATTTTTTTGTGGCTCAATGTGGTGCTTATTGTGAAAACTTGCTGTACCCAACCAAGTACTCCACCCCTTGGAAGAAACCTTTCCTACGCGATTAAAGTGACCTATTGTTCCCCACAAGACGTTTATTACAAAATACAAACCCACGCTAAGATAATGAAAGGGATAAACAAACAAGACAGCCATAAGCATCAAACCAAAACCAAGAGCCTCCAACGGACTTAGTACAAATAGACTCAACGCATTTACTCCAATATGCTCATGGTGCTTTTGATGTATAAGCGCATAGAATGGCTTTACATGCGCAAGCTTGTGAAAAAAATACATCAATAGATCGATAATTAAAATCAGAAGTAAAAGCTGTCCTACTAGTACACCTGTGTGCTTTGTAGTAAAATCTACGCTTAAATATCCTTCTTTCCACAAGAAAGCACCGAATACAAAGACAATTACATTGCAAATTAAAGTAGAACCTACAGCAACAACATCAGAAACAACAATAGGTTGATACACATTGACCTGAATCTTATTCCCCCTCAATCGATGCCATATGGAGTAGAAGGCTAAAGATCCAAGCAATAGCCCCAAATTCAATCCCATAGCCCAAAGAAAAATGGAGGTATACGTTTGGTTTAACATGTTTTCAATTGCACTCATACGGTTTGGCTTCAAAACACAAAGTCCTTGGCGTGCCAAGGACTTTCTTATTTCTCTTTTTTAGCCGTGATATATTGGCTAACGGTTTTAATTTCTTGTTCCTTTTTCTTGGGATAGATTAATAATATCTCCTCTTTATCCACAACGATATAGTCATTCAACCCATCAATTACTACGCGCTTTCCTTTATCCGTACGCACAATATTATTCGTTGCATTATTGAAATATACATCAGCATTTACTACAGCGTTATCCGAAATATCTTTCGGCAGCTTTTCATATAACGATCCCCATGTTCCTAAATCATTCCAATCAAATGTAGCTGGTAATACATACACATTGTTGGCTTTTTCCATTACTGCATAATCAATTGAGATATTATCAGCTTTCGAATAATGCTCATCGATAAAAGTCTTTTCTTCTGCAGTATTAAACAAATCGTAACCCGATTCAAAAAGCGCTGTCATTTCGGGTTGGAAATTAGAAAATGCTTCTAGAATTGCTCCAACACTCCAAACAAAAATCCCTGAATTCCACAAGAAATGTCTACTTTGAATAAATTTTCGCGCAGTTACATAATCTGGTTTTTCACGAAATTGAACCACTTTTTTAATTGGGCGAGAATCGAGTTTATTAAATTCGATATACCCGTATCCTGTATTGGGAAATGTAGGTAAAATACCTAGCGTCATCAAAACTTGATCTCGTTCACAAACGTCAAATGTACGCTGTAAATTAGATATAAACTGAAGCTCATCTTCAATCCAGTGATCACTAGGTGCAACGACCATAACTGCATCGGGATTTAGCTTCTTAATTTTCATAGCTGCATACAAAATACACGGAGCGGTATTTCGCATCGCAGGCTCTAAAATGATATTATTGGGTTCTACTGAAGGCAATTGCTCTTGTACAATTGTTTTGTAATTCTCATGTGTTAATATCAAGATATTTTCTTTGGGTATTAACTGAGACAATCGCGAGAATGTTTTTTGAATCAAGGTTTCACCTGATCCTAACATATCGTGAAACTGTTTAGGGAATTCCGGAGTACTTACTGGCCAAAAACGCGAACCAACTCCTCCCGCCATTACAACAGCATAATAATTCGAACTCATACTATTCTTCTTCTTATTTTACAACATAATGTGTCATCATTTCAACTTCGGCATTTGCTTTAAATACAAATAATCGCCCAGTTGCTACTTCCAAGCACTCAAATCTTTTTACACGCAATGGACCTCGTTTAAACACCTTACCATTGTATGTTTTGAAATGACTCCCCAAGGGAATTTCATACACAAAACAATGATTACTCCCTTTCACAACAGTGTCGTACATCTTCATCGCTATAGATAAGCGTTCGTCTGTATCGCTACTTGCAGAAGGATTTCGAAAGTGATTAGCCAAAAGTGGCAATAATCGATCAGGAAAAACCTCTGGTCTTAAAAAGGGCAACATCAGCAAGCGAAACGTTTGTTTCCACTCTACTCCATGGGGTTTGATATGGCGTCCATATTTTTGAAAAGCCACTAAATGAGCAATCTCGTGAATTAATGTCATTAAAAAACGATAGGGATTCAGATTGGAATTAATAGTAATTAAATGTTTCCCATCCAATCCTCGAGTATAATCCCCATGACGCGTTACCCTTTCATTTACAATTTTTAAATGAATATGGTAATGCTTAATTAATTCAAAGGCTGCCTCTAGCGCTGCTTCTGGTAAATAAGGCTTGAGTATCTTAATCAATATACTTTTTTTTAAGGGGTGGTACTAGATGCTTGTAGTACTTTTCCATTAAAATATTTATTTCCCGTAAGTGCAAATTCACTTATATATTCAGCGATTTCTTCTGGCATCAAAGGTGCTTGATAGCCAGGAAACGCTTCTTCCAACATTTCTGTTTGAACTGCACCTAATGCAATTATGTTAAAGGCAATCCCTTTCTCTTTGTATTCCTCTGCCAAGAGTTCACTTAGGATAATCACTGCTCCTTTGCTTGAACTATAGGCCGCTAAGCCGCCAAACTTCATTGTTCCTTGAACACCTCCCATACTGCTAATCGTAACAACATGACTATTCACTACAAAATAAGGAATACACAACTGAACCAAACGAGCCAGTCCGAATACATTTACTTTATACACCCATTCAAATTCATCTTGCGTGATCTCTTCAAAGGGTTTGTTTACCAAAGCACCTGCATTGTTGATCAAAATATCAATATGCCCCCACTGTGTAGCGATATACTCTTTTACCTGTTGTAAATCAGCTTCAACGGTAAGGTCCATTTCCAAACAAGTTACATTTTCTAGCACTGCTAATTCAGCAGATTTTTTACGAGAAACAGCTAACACCTTATGTCCTTTAGCTGCTAAGAGTTTAACAGTTTCTAAACCGATACCACGGCTTGTTCCTGTAACAATAATATGTTTCATTTTAGTTTTTCAATCTAATTTCACCAGAAGGTAAGTTAATCAATTTTTCTACGACTGGAACAAATTTCTTTGTTAGTTCCGTCATAAAAGGCACATTCATCAAATGGGCTTCGTCCTTGACATGATGGTAGTATATGAAATTTTCAAAGTCAGAGGAACTAAATGTTTGACTTGGTATTTTATAAGCCTGATAAAACGGATAGTTATCCGAACGCATAAATAGCTGCATTTCTTCAGCATCTTCAAATCGTCCTGCGAGATTCTCTCCTGCTATTGTATTTATTTTCTCTGCCAAATTACTTTGATCATAGCCCGTAATAAACGTAGTATACTCCCGTTGCATCGGTACTCCAAGCATTTCAAAATTCAGCATGAGCACAACATTTGCATTTTCATTTTTCAACCGCTTTGCTAAGTGTTCAGAACCTAAAAGCCCTAATTCTTCTGCAGTAAAAAAGCAGACAAGAACAGTGCGTTTTACGTCTTTTTGAGCCAAATTACGCGCTAATTCCAACAGAATACTCACGCCTGAAGCATTGTCATTTGCTCCATTGGCAATAGAGTCACCTTCAACGGGTTTCTGAATACCAATGTGATCATAATGTGCTCCAAGAACAACGATTTCATTTTTTAATTTCGAATCTGATCCTGGAATTACCCCCACCACATTCCACGTATTTTCAACAGCGGTTAACTTGTCCTCATAGCTTTCATAATAAGGCAGGATCCCGTACTCCTTTAACTCCTTTGTCAAGTAAGCAGCAGCCTTCACATTGCCTTCATGTCCTGAATCCCTTCCCAATAGTTCATCAGAGGCCAAATAATTCAAGGTTGTGTTAATTTTTACCGAAGAAACCTCTTGTTGGGATTCATTCGACAAATTGGATGATACGCTACAAGAGGTAGCGACAATCGCGACTAAAAAACTAAAATATTTCACTTTAAACATGCCTCAAAAATACAAAATACACTTGTTATTTTACAGTAATTTAGCTTTAGTTTGTATTAAAAAAACAAAAAAAGCTTGCAATATGCAAGCTTTTTAAATTTATCCTATGTACGTTGACTACGCCAGCATAGTAACTGGGTTTTCAATATAGCTTTTTAGCGTTTGTAAGAATTGCGCACCTGTTGCACCATCAACTGTTCTATGGTCACAAGCTAACGTAACAGTCATCGTATTACCAACAACAATTTGTCCGTTTTTCACTACCGGTTTCTCTACAATAGCACCAACAGATAAAATAGCAGAGTTTGGTTGATTAATGATTGACGTAAACGACTGAATTCCGAACATTCCCAAGTTTGAAACCGTAAATGTACTTCCTTCCATCTCCGCTGGTGTCAATTTTTTGGTCTTTGCTTTCCCTGCCAATTCTTTCACTTTAGCTCCAATGTGTGTTAATGACATTTGATCTGTAAAAGGCAATACAGGTACAACTAACCCATCCTCAACTGCTACCGCAACCCCAACCGCAATGTGGTTGTTGTAAATTGTAGCATTATCTGTCCATTGTGTATTTACTTGTGGGTGCTTACGCAAAGCCATAGCACATGCTTTCACAACCATATCGTTAAACGACACTTTTGTATCTGGCATCTCATTGATCAACTTACGAGAAGCCATAGCGTTATCCATGTCAATTTCGATTGTCAAATAATAGTGAGGAGCAGTAAATTTAGATTCCGCTAAACGACGTGCAATTGTTTTGCGCATTTGAGAGTTTTTCACTTCTTCGAAGCTTACTTCTCCTGCAGGAATAAAAGGTTTCACCTCTGGTACACTTGCAGTAGCTTGAGCCACCGGCGCAGCCGTCGCGGTAGGAGCTTGAACAGCACTAGGCACGAAGTTTTCAACGTCGCGTTTAATAATACGCCCATTTTCACCACTTCCTTTTACTTGATTCAAGTTAATTCCTTTCTCTTCCGCTATTTTCTTAGCTAAAGGCGAAACGAATACTCTTCCTCCTGTAGCCGTTTCAGTCACAGCTGCTACTGTAGTTGATTCAACGGCCTTTGGTGCTTCTACTGCTACTTCTGCGGTTTCAGTAACAGCCCCACCATTCTTAGCACTTTCTACTAATGCAGTAACATCCGTCCCAGCAGGTCCTAAAATAGCTAAAACGCTATCAATAGGCGCTGATTCACCTTCTTGTATTCCAACGTATAAAAGCGTTCCTGATTCAAAAGCTTCAAATTCCATTGTCGCTTTATCTGTTTCAATCTCAGCTAAAATATCGCCTTCCTCAATTTTATCTCCTACTTTTTTAATCCAACTAGCTACTGTACCTTCTGTCATCGTATCACTCAAACGAGGCATAGTAATCACTTTCACACCTGCCGGAATAGCTGGTGCTGCAGTAGTGTTTTTTTCTGCTTTAGGAGCTTCTACTTCTACAACTTTCTCAGCAGCAGGAGTTACACCTCCACCGATTAAAGCAGTAATGTCCTCACCTTCTTTTCCAATAATAGCAAGAAGCGAGTCAACTGGAGCAGCTTCCCCTTCTTGTAATCCAATGTATAACAATGTACCTTCATAAAAAGATTCAAATTCCATTGTTGCTTTGTCTGTTTCAATTTCAGCAAGGATATCTCCTTCAGAAATCTTATCTCCAACTTTCTTTAACCAAGCTGCAACAACACCTTCTGTCATGGTGTCGCTTAAGCGTGGCATTGTAATTACTTCTGCCATATTATTTTATTATAATCTATGAGGTAAAAAAGGGTAATTCTCTTGGTCGTATACTACGTCGTACATAACGTTAAGTTCTGGGAATGGAGATTCTTCAGCGAATTTCTCACACTCAGCAACTAAGTCTTTTACGCGTTGATCCATCGCTTCGATTTCGCTTTCTGTTGCATAACCATTTGCTTTAATTACATCTAATACTTGTGTAATTGGATCTATTTTTTTGTATTCTTCAACCTCTTCTTTTGTACGGTAATGTTGCGCATCTGACATCGAGTGCCCTCTATAACGGTATGTTTTCATTTCAAGTAACGTAGGTCCATCTCCACGACGCGCTCTTTCGATTGCTTCATACATCGCCTCTGCTACTTTTACAGGATTCATTCCATCCACTGGTCCACTAGGCATTTCGTATCCTAATCCCAATTTCCAGATCTCCGAGTGATTTGCCGTACGTTCAACAGAAGTTCCCATTGCATATCCATTATTCTCAATAATAAACACTACTGGTAACTTCCAGTTCATTGCCATATTGAAGGTCTCATGCAATGATCCTTGACGCGCCGCGCCATCACCAAAGTAACACATCGTTACTGCTTTTCTATCAAAATATTTATCTGCAAATGCCAATCCAGCTCCTAGAGGAATTTGTCCACCTACAATTCCATGTCCTCCATAGAAGTTATGTTCTTTGGAAAAAATGTGCATTGAACCTCCCAAACCTTGAGAAGTACCTGTTCCTTTTCCTAACAATTCAGCCATGATTCTTCGTGGATCAACACCCAGTCCGATTGGTTGTACGTGATTTCTGTATGCTGTAATCATTTTGTCTTTTGACAAATCCATTGCGTGTAAAGCTCCAGCCAAAACCGCTTCTTGCCCATTATACAAATGTAAGAATCCTCTTACTTTTTGTTGAATATATAAAGCTGCAAGCTTGTCTTCAAACTTTCTCCAAAATAGCATGTCTTCATACCACTTTAGATAAACTTCTTTTGTAATTTCTTTCATATGACTTTACTTTTCATGAGTAGCAAACCTACTCTAAATACAGACTTTGCTAAATACCCACTATACTGTGGAAAGGCAAAAATAGCACATCTACTTTAGATTGAAAAATTTATTTGATGTATTTTAAATTACGGGTATTATTCTTTATATTTTTTAAGAAAACATTTCATTTTTATCGAACTTCCCCTCTTAACAATAGTATTAATCTATCTCGAAGTCTAAACTTTGTTATCATTATTCACATTCATTTTATCCTTTTGATACGAAACTTGTACTCCTATTCTCATGTGACATTCATTTCCTAAAAATTCTACTTGAAATCACTTTTTTATCAAGCCCCCTTAAATCGTCTCTTCATCTGTGATTCGCTATCTATTATCCCAAAAAAATAAGCCCTTTTAGAGAAGTTCTCTTCAAGGGCTCGATTCACGCTTAAAATAAAATATAAATTAGGTCATTACTTTTACTGCTTGTGATCAAACGAGTGGTAACAACGACTATCCTAATTTTGGTTTTATTGTAAGATTAAAAGAAATACACGGTCGCTCACCTATTGTTTGCGTACTGGATTCTTATACACTTACTTCTCCATTTTTGTTGTGTTGCGTAGTTCTTTCATTTTCGTGAGACAAAGCAAATCAATTTCAATGCGAATTCCTATTAATTCAAATTAAGGTATAGTTAACCGATATCAATTTTAAGTTATCAAATGATACAATTGATATTACTATAACTCGCAGATTAGATGTATCGCGCATCCTTGATATCGTCAAATACCATCAATAATGTAACGCTCTATTCAATTCGACTACAAAAAACACAGATTTAGCAATAAAACAACACAGAACTAGATAAACCTACAATACTAAGCATACGTCAAAAGATTAATACTGAGATAACACAAACTAAGACAAAGCAAAAGGCATAAAAAAAGCCTCACACTTGCGTGCGAGGCCTTTTCTTATATAGCGCTAATTAAGCTTCTCCTTTCGGACCAAAGTTAATAGGAGGCATTGCAGTATTACTAGAATCGTAATCTTTAATTTCTCCATTAGACTCTTCGAATCTACTGATATTATCTTGCAGAGCTCTCAATAATCTTTTAGCATGTTGTGGCGTCAAGATAATTCTCGATTTCACTTTTGCTTTTGGCACACCTGGCATGATGTTCACAAAATCGACAACAAATTCAGTGTTTGAATGATTGATTATTGCCAGATTTGAATAAGTTCCTTCTGCCGTTACTTCATCCAATTCGATATTGAAGTTGTTTTGATCTTCAGTCATGTCTTAGAAGTTTAATTCTTGTTCTTGCGTTAATAAATCTCCATTTTCATTAGAGGAAACAATGATACTTTCATACTCACGCATACCAGTACCCGCAGGGATTCTATGTCCAACAATTACGTTTTCTTTTAATCCCATTAAAGTATCAATCTTACCAGCAACTGCTGCTTCGTTTAACACTTTTGTTGTTTCCTGGAACGATGCTGCAGAGATAAACGATTTCGTTTGCAACGAAGCTCTAGTAATACCTTGTAGAATTGGAGTACCAGTAGCTGGCATAACATCTCTAGAGATTACTAAGTTTTTATCTTCGCGTTTTAACAACGAATTCTCATCGCGTAATTCACGCATTGAAACAATTTGTCCTTCTTTTAAGTTCTCAGATTCACCAGCATCAACAACAACTTTCATACCGAATAAACGATCGTTTTCAACGATAAAGTCGCTAGTGTGTACTAACTGATCTTCTAAGAACAGGGTATCTCCTGGATCTTGAATTTGAACTTTACGCATCATTTGTCTAATAACAACCTCGAAGTGTTTGTCATTAATTTTTACCCCTTGTAAACGGTAAACTTCTTGAATTTCGTTTACTAAGTACTGTTGAACAGCTGAAGGTCCTTGGATACGTAAAATATCATCTGGCGTAATTGCTCCGTCAGACAAAGGTAAACCAGCTCTCACGAAGTCATTCTCTTGAACTAAGATTTGGTTAGAAAGTTTAACTAAATACTTTCTTACATCTCCAGTTCTTGATTCAACAACGATCTCTCTGTTACCTCTCTTCACTTTACCGAAAGATACTACCCCATCAATTTCAGAAACCACAGCTGGATTCGACGGATTACGCGCTTCTAAAAGCTCTGTAATACGAGGTAAACCTCCTGTAATATCCCCTGCTTTTGAGGTATGACGAGGAATCTTAACTAAAACTTTACCTGCTTTAATTTTCTCTCCGTCATTTACCATTAAGTGTGAACCTACTGGTAAGTTGTATGAACGAATTAACTCACCATCTTTACCGTAAATTAATAAAGTAGGAATTAATTTTTTGTTTCTAGATTCGCTAATTACCTTTTCTTGGAAACCTGTTTGCTCATCGATTTCAACCATGAACGTTTGTCCTTGCTCGATATCTTCATAAGCAACTTTACCTGTGAACTCAGAAACGATTACACCGTTATAAGGGTCCCATTTACAGATTGTAGCTCCTTCTTCAACTACATCACCATCGTTTACATAGATTGTAGAACCATAAGGGATATTGTTTGTTGTCAACAAGATTCCTGTATTTGGATCATACAATTTCACCTCTGTAGAACGAGAGATAACGATGTTGATTTTCTTTCCTTCATGGTCTTCTCCTTCAACTGTTCTAAGTTCTTCGATCTCTAAACGACCTTTAAACTTAGCGTTGATTGTAGAAGTTTCAGAAATATTTCCAGCAGTACCCCCTACGTGGAACGTTCTCAATGTTAACTGTGTACCAGGCTCCCCAATTGACTGAGCAGCAACAACACCAACAGCTTCTCCTTTTTGAACCATTCTCGCTGTAGCAAGGTTACGTCCGTAACATTTCGCACAGATTCCAACTTTAGCTTCACAAGTCAATGGAGAACGAACTTCAACCGATTCGATAGGAGCCGCGTTGATTGCTTTAGCAATTGCTTCCGTGATTTCCTCACCTGCACCAACGATTACTTCAGAGTTTAATGGATTCACTACGTTGTTTAACGCAACACGTCCTAACACTCTTTCTCCTAATGTTTCGATTACCTCTTCGTTTTTCTTTAATGGCATTACATCAATACCTCTTAAAGTTCCACAATCCACAGAGTTAACGATAACATCTTGTGCAACGTCATGTAGACGACGCGTTAAGTATCCAGCATCCGCTGTTTTTAACGCCGTATCCGCAAGACCTTTACGAGCACCGTGCGTAGAAATGAAATACTCTAAAATCGATAGACCTTCTTTAAAGTTAGAAAGAATCGGGTTTTCGATAATCTCACCACCACCTGCTGTTGATTTTTTCGGTTTAGCCATCAAACCACGCATACCTGTTAACTGACGAATCTGCTCCTTAGAACCCCTCGCTCCAGAATCCAACATCATGTATACAGAGTTAAATCCTTGCTTGTCTTCGCGGATGTTCTTCATCGCTAATTCAGTCAACATAGCGTTTGTCGATGTCCAAACGTCAATAACTTGGTTGTAACGCTCGTTATTTGTGATAAGTCCCATGTTGTAGTTCATGGTAATATGATCTACTTGTTCATTGGCATCATCAATCAAATCTTGTTTCTTCTCTGGAACGATAATATCACCTAAACTGAATGATAATCCTCCGCGGAAAGCGTAACCATACCCCATTCCTTTGATATCATCTAAGAATGCAGCTGTAGTAGGTACATCAGTAGTAGCTAAAATACCTCCAATAATATCACGAAGTGATTTTTTCGTTAATACCTCATTGATAAACCCTGCTTTCTCAGGAACTACCTCGTTAAACAAGATACGTCCAGCAGTTGTTTCAATGATTCTATACGCTAATTCACCTTTTTCGTTATAATCTTTCGCACGTACTTTAACACCAGCGTTCAAGTCAAGTTTCCCTTCGTTGATAGCAATGTGTACTTCCTCCACAGAGTAGAATGTCAGTCCTTCTCCTTTTACAACTTCTTCTGGTGTAGACTTACGCAACTTAGTCATATAGTAAAGACCAAGTACCATGTCTTGAGAAGGTACTGTAATAGGTGCACCATTCGCTGGGTTCAAGATATTGTGTGAAGCCAACATTAACAATTGAGCTTCTAAGATTGCCTCTGGTCCTAATGGCAAGTGCACTGCCATCTGGTCACCATCGAAATCCGCGTTAAACGCCGTACACACTAATGGGTGCAACTGAATCGCTTTACCTTCAATTAATTTCGGTTGGAATGCTTGAATACCTAAACGGTGTAACGTAGGAGCACGGTTCAATAGAACAGGGTGTCCTTTAATTACGTTTTCTAAGATATCCCAAACTACAGGCTCTCTTTTATCAATAATTTTCTTCGCAGATTTTACTGTTTTCACAATACCTCTCTCAATCAATTTACGGATTACGAACGGTTTGTAAAGTTCAGCAGCCATATCTTTTGGCAATCCACACTCGTATAATTTTAATTCAGGTCCAACGACAATTACCGAACGAGCAGAATAATCCACACGCTTACCAAGTAAGTTTTGACGGAAACGCCCTTGTTTACCTTTTAATGAATCAGATAATGATTTTAATGGACGGTTCGATTCAGTCTTAACAGCAGAAGATTTTCTTGTGTTGTCAAATAGTGAATCTACAGCTTCTTGAAGCATACGTTTTTCGTTACGCAAGATTACTTCAGGAGCTTTAATTTCCATTAATCGTTTTAAACGGTTGTTACGGATAATCACACGACGATACAAGTCATTCAAATCCGACGTTGCGAAACGACCTCCATCCAATGGCACTAATGGACGCAATTCAGGTGGGATAACAGGAATTACTTTTAAGATCATCCACTCCGGTCTATTCTCGCGATTCTCGTTTGATTCACGGAAAGCCTCTACCACTTGAAGACGTTTTAATGCTTCTGTTTTTCTTTGTTTAGATGTTTCGTTATTCGCTGCATGACGCAATGTATAAGACAATTGATCTAGGTCAGTTGTCGCTAATAAATCCATAATACATTCAGCCCCCATTTTGGCGATGAATTTATTTGGATCACTATCATCTAAGAATTGATTTTCCATCGGAAGAGAATCTGCGATATTCAGATATTCTTCTTCAGTTAAGAAATCAAGGCGATTTAGCACTTCACCCTCCGCATTTTTAGCAATACCAGGCTGAATTACTACATAACGCTCATAGTAGATAATCATATCTAGCTTCTTAGACGGAAGCCCTAGGATATAACCAATTTTATTAGGCAAAGAACGGAAATACCAAATATGTGCAATAGGCACAACAAGATTGATATGCCCAACTCTATCTCGACGTACTTTCTTTTCAGTAACTTCTACACCACAACGATCACAAACGATACCTTTGTAGCGAATTCTTTTATACTTACCACAAGCACACTCATAATCTTTTACAGGACCAAAAATACGCTCGCAGAATAAACCATCACGTTCTGGTTTATGCGTACGATAGTTAATTGTTTCTGGCTTTAAAACTTCCCCTCTAGATTCTGCAAGAATCGATTCAGGTGAAGCCAAACCAATTGAGATTTTATTAAACCTTTTTACGGTATTTTTCTCTTTATTTCTATTCATGGTAAACTTACTTGTTAAAGTGTATGATAAAGAGTAAGCAGCAAAAACTGCTTACTCTAAAATCTATAGTTTATTCTTCTAATCTGATGTCTAATCCAAGACCTTTTAATTCATGCATTAATACATTGAATGATTCAGGCAATCCTGGTTCTGGCATAGTTTCACCTTTAACGATAGCTTCGTAAGTTTTCGCTCTACCAATAACGTCATCCGATTTTACCGTCAAAATCTCACGTAATGTACTTGATGCTCCGTATGCTTCTAGAGCCCAAACCTCCATCTCTCCAAAACGCTGACCTCCAAATTGAGCTTTACCTCCTAATGGTTGTTGCGTAATTAAAGAGTATGGTCCGATTGAACGCGCGTGCATCTTATCATCAACCATGTGTCCTAATTTCAACATGTAAATAACTCCTACTGTTGCTCTTTGGTGGAAACGTTCTCCTGTTCCTCCATCGTACAAATAAGTATGTCCAAATCTAGGAATACCAGCTTCATCTGTAAGCGCATTGATTTGATCTAATTCAGCACCGTCGAAAATTGGAGTAGCGTATTTTGTACCCAATTTTTGTCCAGCCCATCCTAATACAGTTTCATAGATCTGACCAATGTTCATACGAGATGGTACCCCTAATGGGTTTAACACGATATCCACTGGCGTACCGTCTTCTAAGAATGGCATGTCTTCATCTCTAACGATTCTAGCAACAATACCTTTGTTACCGTGACGTCCTGCCATCTTATCCCCAACTTTTAACTTACGTTTTTTAGCAATATAAACTTTTGCAAGTTTTAAGATTCCAGATGGTAATTCATCCCCAACCGTAATCATAAATTTCTCTCTACGTAAAGCACCTTGTAAGTCGTTCAACTTAATTTTGTAGTTGTGAATCAAATCAGTAATCATACTATTTGTTTCTTCATCTACGGTCCATTGCCCTTTCGTCAAGTGAGCGAAATCATCTACAGCATGTAACATTTTTTGAGTGAATTTCTTTCCTTTTGGTAAGATTTCCTCTCCTAAATCATTCAATACACCTTGTGATGTTTTACCATTCACGATGAAGAATAATTTTTCAACCAAACGATCTTTCAACTCATTAAACTTCACTTCAAATTTTGTTTCTAGTAAAGCTAAATCATCTTTATCTTTTGAGCGTTTGCGTTTGTCTTTTACAGCTCTTGCAAATAATTTTTTATCCAACACAACTCCTCTCAATGAAGGCGAAGCTTTTAACGATGCATCTTTAACATCCCCTGCTTTATCACCGAAGATTGCGCGTAATAACTTCTCTTCTGGTGTTGGATCAGATTCACCTTTCGGTGTAATTTTACCAATAAGGATATCACCAGGCTTCACTTCAGCACCGATGCGGATCATACCGTTTTCATCTAAATCTTTTGTTGCCTCTTCACTTACGTTCGGGATATCATTAGTCAACTCTTCGTTTCCTAATTTAGTATCACGTACTTCAAGTGTATAGTCATCAATGTGGATAGAAGTAAAGATATCTTCACGCACTACTTTTTCAGAGATAACGATAGCATCCTCGAAGTTGTATCCTTTCCATGGCATGAAAGCCACTTGTAAGTTACGTCCAAGAGCTAACTCTCCGTTTTGTGTAGCATATCCCTCACATAATACTTGTCCTCTTGTTACTCTATCCCCTTTGCGAACAATAGGTTTCAAGTTGATACAAGTACTTTGGTTGGTTTTTCTAAACTTAATTAGATTGTATACTTTCTCGTCTGGATCAAAGCTGATTAAACGCTCTTCATCCGTACGATCGTATTTAATAATAATTTTCTGAGCGTCTACATACTCAACAACCCCTTCACCTTCTGCATTAATTAAAACACGAGAATCTGAAGCCACTTGTCTTTCTAAACCTGTACCTACGATTGGAGAATCCGCACGTAATAAAGGCACAGCTTGACGCATCATGTTTGATCCCATCAACGCACGGTTGGCGTCATCGTGTTCTAAGAACGGAATCAATGAAGCTGAAATTGAAGCAATCTGGTTAGGAGAAACGTCCGTATAGTGTAATTCTTTCGGTTCAACCACTGGGAAATCCCCTTCTTCTTTTACAACTACACGATCTTCTGTAATGTTTCCTTCGCTATCCATTGGAACGTTCGCTTGAGCGATTAACATTCCTTCTTCCTCTTCTGCACTTAAATATACTGGATCGTTCACGATATCCACTTTTCCTTCCACTACTGGACGGTATGGAGTTTCAATGAATCCCATGTTATTCACTTTAGCATACACCGCAAGAGAAGAGATCAAACCAATGTTTGGTCCCTCTGGCGTTTCGATCGGACATAAACGTCCATAGTGTGTATAGTGAACGTCACGTACCTCGAAACCGGCTCTTTCTCTAGATAAACCTCCAGGTCCTAAAGCTGATAAACGACGTTTATGTGTAATCTCTGCCAATGGATTCGTTTGATCCATGAACTGAGATAACTGGTTCGTTCCGAAAAATGAATTAATCACTGAAGACAACGTCTTCGCGTTAATTAAGTCGATTGGAGTAAACACTTCGTTGTCACGTACGTTCATACGCTCGCGAATTGTTCTAGCCATACGCGCTAAACCAACACCAAATTGAGCTGATAACTGCTCACCTACCGTACGTACACGACGGTTTGATAAGTGGTCAATATCATCAATCTCAGCTTTTGAGTTAATCAATTCAATCAAGTATTTAACAATAGTGATAATATCTTCTTTTGTCAATACCTGTTTGTCAATTGGGGTATCAAGATTAAGTTTTTTATTCATTCTGTAACGACCTACCTCACCTAGATTGTAACGTTGGTCGGAGAAGAATAATTTATCAATAATACCGCGTGCAGTTTCCTCATCAGGCGGTTCTGCATTACGCAACTGACGGTAGATGTGCTCTACTGCCTCTTTTTCAGAGTTGGTAGGGTCCTTCTGTAACGTATTATGAATGATGGCATAATCTGCCTGATTATTGTCTTCTTTATGTAGGAGGATATTCTTAACGTTCGCCTCAATGATTTCTTCGACATTATCTTTATCTAGGACTGTATCACGGTCTAAGATAATCTCATTTCTCTCAATTGAAACTACTTCTCCTGTATCTTCATCCACGAAGTCTTCATGCCAAGTGTTTAACACACGTGCAGCAAGTCGACGACCGATGTATTTTTTTAATCCTGTTTTTGATACTTTTACCTCCTCTGCAAGGTCGAAAATCTCTAGGATATCCTTGTCTCTTTCGAATCCAATAGCACGGAATAAGGTAGTAACAGGTAATTTTTTCTTTCTATCAATATAGGCGTACATCACGCTATTGATATCAGTAGCAAACTCAATCCATGATCCTTTGAAAGGAATAACTCTCGCCGAATACAATTTAGTTCCATTAGCATGGAATGACTGTCCAAAGAACACACCAGGTGAGCGGTGCAATTGAGACACTACCACACGCTCAGCTCCATTGATTACAAATGTACCGCTAGGCGTCATATACGGTATAGTTCCCAAATACACATCTTGAACGATAGTTTCGAAGTCTTCGTGTTCTGGGTCTGTACAGTACAGTTTTAAACGCGCTTTTAACGGAACGCTATACGTTAGTCCTCTATCAATACATTCTTCAATTGAATAGCGAGGAGGATCAACAAAGTAATCAAGAAACTCCAATACAAACTGATTTCTCGTATCAGTGATCGGGAAGTTCTCCATGAAGGTATTATATAAACCTTCATTACCTCTTTCTTCTGATTTCGTTTCTAACTGAAAGAAATCCTTAAAAGACTTAACCTGAATATCCAAGAAATCTGGATATGCAGGAATATTCTTTGTAGAGGCAAAATTTAATCTTTCATTCTGATTTGTGATCATCAATGGACAATAAATTTTGTTTATAATGTTTAATAAGATTTACGCACAAATCGATTTATACGCAAAATGGTTTAGGCCTTTGGGATTGCTCCCAAGACCTAAACCTAAAATATTTTGGTTAAAAAGCTTATTTAAGCTCAACAACAGCTCCAGCTTCTTCCAATGCTTTTTTAAGACCTTCAGCCTCATCTTTAGAAACACCTTCTTTGATGTTTGCAGGAACTGAATCAACCATATCTTTAGCTTCTTTAAGACCTAAACCAGTTAATTCTTTAACTGCTTTAACTACTGCTAATTTAGAAGCACCAGCTTCTTTTAATACTACAGTGAATTCAGTTTGCTCTTCAGCAGCTCCAGCGTCTCCACCACCAGCTACAACTACAGCAGCAGCTGCAGGCTCAATTCCGTATTCGTCTTTTAATATAGTTGCTAATTCGTTAACTTCTTTAACTGTTAAGTTAACTAATTGTTCTGCGAATTGTTTCAAATCTGCCATTTTTTCTATCGTTTAAATGATTTGTAAAAATATAATTTATTAATGTGCGTTCTTTTATGGAACATTCAAACACAAGAATCTTTTTTTATTCTTCGTCTTTGAATTGATTTTGTAGAGCTGAGATAACTCTTTGAGCAGGTGATTGTAGTAATCCGATGATTTCTCCAATAACTTCCTCTTTAGATTTAATAGCTACTAACGAGTCTAATTGGTTGTCACCGATATAAACTTCTTCGTTAATATAAGCTCCTTTCAATAAAGGCTTATCGCTTTTCTTTCTGAAATCTTTGATAATTTTAGCCGGTCCGTTAGCCACGTCCGAAATAAAGATAGCGCTGTTTCCTTTTAATACTGAAGCTAAATCCTCATAGTTTTTCTCAGAAGCTTCCATTGCTTTAGCAAGCAACGTATTCTTAACTACTTCAACTTTGATTCCAGCTTTGTTACAAGCTCTTCTTAAGTTTGTAGTAACCTCTGCGTTTAATCCTGAAATATCAGCAATATAAAAGATATTAGCATCTGCTAACTGTCCTTTAATTTCTTCTATCGCTACTGCTTTTTGTTCTCTAGTCATACGTAAAAATTTTTTCTACCAATTATACTGCTTTAGGATCTAAAGCAATAGCAGGGCTCATAGTACTAGATATATGAATAGACTTAACATACGTACCTTTAGCTGCTGTTGGTTTTAATTTGATTAATGTTTGAATCAATTCAGCTGCGTTTTCTTGAATCATATCAGCACTAAACGATACTTTTCCAATACCTGCGTGAACGATTCCCGTTTTATCAACTTTAAAATCGATTTTACCAGCTTTCACTTCTTGAACTGCTTTCGCTACGTCCATAGTTACAGTACCAGTTTTAGGGTTTGGCATTAATCCTCTAGGACCTAAAATACGTCCTAATGGTCCTAATTTACCCATAACAGCAGGCATAGTGATGATAACATCAACATCTGTCCAACCGTCTTTGATTTTTTGTAGGTACTCATCTAATCCAACATAGTCTGCTCCAGCAGCTGTAGCTTCAGCTTCTTTATCCGGAGTAACTAATGCTAACACTCTAACATCTTTTCCAGTTCCGTGTGGTAAAGTAACTACCCCACGCACCATTTGATTAGCTTTACGTGGATCTACACCCAAACGTACAGCGATATCAACAGATTCGTCAAATTTTGCAGAAGCAACCTCTTTAATTAAAGCAGAACCTTCTTTTAAAGAATAAAATCTACCTTTCTCAATTTTAGCAGCAGCTTCCTTTTGCTTTTTTGTTAATTTTGCCATTTCTTTTTTCTTTTACAATTAAAAAGGAGCTGTTCCCGTTACTGATATACCCATAGATCTTGCAGTACCCGCGATCATTGACATCGCTGATTCAACAGTAAATGCGTTTAAATCCGGCATTTTGTCTTCTGCGATAGCACGTACTTGTTCCCAAGTTACGCTAGCTACTTTTTTTCTATTAGGCTCACCAGATCCAGATTTCACTTTTGCAGCCTCTAATAATTGAACAGCAGCAGGTGGCGTTTTAACAACAAATTCGAATGATTTGTCTTTGTACACAGTAATTTGTACTGGTAAAACTTTACCGGGTTTATCTTGTGTTCTAGCGTTAAATTGCTTACAGAACTCCATGATATTAACTCCAGCAGCCCCCAAAGCAGGTCCAACCGGTGGCGAAGGATTCGCAGCACCTCCCTTAACTTGTAGTTTAACTACTTTACTAATTTCTTTTGCCATTTCTAAAAAAATTTAGCACATCTCTTTTGGAAGCAAAGATGCGTCTATGTAACATTATATTTTTTCTACTTGTGTAAAGCTTAATTCCAAAGGTGTCTTTCTTCCAAAAATCTTCACCATTACCTCTAGCTTACGCTTATCTTCATTTATGTTTTCGATGGTTGCATCGAAACCTTTAAACGGACCATCAGTCACTTTTACTGATTCACCAACTTCATACGGAATTGCACCTGAATCAACTTTCACTGCTAATTCATCGACTTTTCCTAACATACGATTAACTTCTGATTCTCTTAAAGGCACGGGATCACCTCCTCTTGTTTCTCCAAGAAAACCAATAACTCCTGTTATTGATTTAATAGCATGCGGAACCTCTCCTGTCAAGTTAGCCTCAATCATCACATAGCCTGGAAAGTAAACGCGTTCTGTTGTTTTCTTCTTACCGTTCTTATCTTCAGAAACCACTTTTTCAGTTGGTACTAAAACTTGCGAAAGATAATCTGACAACCCTAAACGAGAAATTTCAGTTTCGATATAATTCTTAACTTTATTCTCCTGTCCACTTACCGCACGAACCACATACCATTTTTTGACATTTGTATCAGCCATAATATTTTTCTCCTTATGATCTTATCCAATTATAAAACTTCCCTAACAAGTCCCCAAACAAACTATCTACTCCCCAAGTTGCAAGTGACAATACGATTGCAAAAATTGCAATAATGATTGTATACTTTTGCACCTCAGCCCAAGGAGACCAAGTTACGTTTGATTTAAGTTCTGTAAAAGCTTCTGATATGTAATTAAATACCTTTGCCATGTTATATTGTTTTTGCACGGGTGGAGGGATTCGAACCCCCATCAACGGTTTTGGAGACCGCTATTCTACCCTTGAACTACACCCGTTTGTTATAAAAGTCAGCGGTTTCCCGCTGACTTTAAAAATTTATTTATACTAATAAATTAGTCAATAATTTCAGTTACCTGACCAGCACCTACTGTTCTACCACCTTCACGGATAGCGAAACGTAAACCTACTGATAAAGCGATCGGGCTTAACAACTCAACAGTGATTGTTAAGTTATCTCCAGGCATAACCATTTCCGTTCCTTCTGGTAATTGGATTGTTCCAGTTACGTCAGTTGTACGAACGTAGAACTGTGGACGGTAGTTGTTATGGAATGGAGTGTGACGTCCACCTTCTTCTTTTTTCAAGATATAAACCTCAGCTTTGAATTTAGCGTGTGGTTTTACTGAACCTGGCTTACAAATAACCATACCACGACGGATATCAGTTTTGTCAATACCTCTCAATAATAAACCTACGTTATCTCCAGCTTCTCCACGGTCTAAGATTTTACGGAACATCTCAACTCCTGTAATAGTAGAAGTTAATTTGTCAGCACCCATACCGATGATTTCAACAGCATCTCCTGTATTAGCAACTCCAGTTTCGATACGTCCTGTAGCAACAGTTCCACGTCCTGTAATTGTAAATACATCTTCTACTGGCATTAAGAATGGTTTTTCGTTGTCACGTACTGGCTCTTCGATCCAGTTGTCAACTTCTTCCATTAAGTGTAATAATGCGTCAACCCATTTTTGCTCTCCGTTTAAAGCTCCTAAAGCAGAACCTTGAACTACTGGTCCATTATCACCGTCGTATTGGTAGAAAGATAATAAATCTCTAACTTCCATTTCAACAAGCTCTAATAACTCAGCGTCATCTACTAAGTCAACTTTGTTTAAGAAAACAACAATTCTAGGAATACCTACTTGGCGTCCTAATAAGATGTGCTCACGAGTTTGTGGCATTGGTCCATCAGTAGCAGCAACTACTAAGATAGCACCATCCATCTGAGCAGCACCAGTAACCATGTTTTTCACGTAATCCGCGTGACCTGGACAGTCAACGTGTGCATAGTGACGGTTTTTAGTTTGGTACTCTACGTGAGAAGTATTAATTGTAATACCACGCTCTTTTTCTTCTGGAGCATTATCAATTGAATCAAATGAACGAGCTTCTGAGAATCCTGCGTCAGCTAAAACTTTAGTAATAGCAGCAGTAGTAGTAGTTTTACCGTGGTCAACGTGTCCGATAGTACCGATGTTTAAGTGCGGTTTCGAACGATCAAAAGTTTCCTTTGCCATGATCTAATAATTTAATCTTAGTTATATAATTAGTGTTCAAATATAATAAAAAAACCTGAGCCAATGACGGGATTTGAACCCGTGACCTCTTCCTTACCAAGGAAGCACTCTACCCCTGAGCTACACCGGCTTATGCATTTTTATATTTAGTCGTGGGGAGAGCAGGATTCGAACCTGCGAAGGTTTCCCAACGGATTTACAGTCCGTCCTCGTTGGCCGCTTGAGTATCTCCCCTCAAACCTTTGGTTTTTTCTTGTTTCTTTTGAGCCGATGGAGGGACTCGAACCCACGACCTGCTGATTACAAATCAGCTGCTCTAGCCAACTGAGCTACACCGGCATTTTACTCAATAGAAAAAGTCCGCTATTTCTAACGGACTGCAAATGTATATATTTTATTGATTAAAAAAAACAATTTACTGATTTTTTTCCATTAATGTGCTTTCATTTTCTCTTTGTACTTCACCACCATGCGTTCGATAGCATCCGCACCTAAATCAACTCCCTCTTCAAATGTTTTACACGTTTTTTTTGCAAGAATATCATCACCTGGAACTAATAATTTAACCTCAACTGTTTTGTTTTCTTTCTCATTTGTATTTTCTAATTTTAAAAATACGTCGACAGAAATCACTTTATCGTAAAACTTACCTACTTTTAGCATTCTCTCGTTGATAAAGTCAACTAGCTTACGATCCACATTAAAATTAACTGCTTGAATGTTTACTTTCATAACGTTTTGTTTTTAAGGTTCTTTATTTGTTTTTCCTCAACCGCGGATGTGTCTTCATATAAGTATCTTTCAATTCTTTTAGATTTACATGCGCATAAACTTCTGTAGAAGCTAAGCTTTGATGCCCCATCAACTCCTTAATTGAATTGATATCAGCCCCGTTTTCTAAAAGATGAGTAGCAAATGCATGCCTCAACATATGAGGACTATTTTTCTCCTTGGTTGTTGTCTTACTAAAATATAAATTAATCACTCGATAAACAAATATTTCGTCAACTTTAGCACCCCTACTATCTATTAAAAAATAGTTAATTTCCTGAAAATCCTTCAAAACGTTCGCACGTTCAACCAAATAGCGCTTTAAAAGCACAAGCAAAGCATCAATCATAGGTACATAACGCACCTTACTACCCTTCCCTGTAATGCGAATCACTTTAGTGTAAAAGTCGACATCCGCTACTTGTACACCACAAAGCTCACTTCGACGCAACCCCAAACAATACAACATCTCAACTATAACCAGATCACGCAAAGCATCAAAACCCTCTTGCCCTTCTAAGTCATTGCGAACTGCATCAACTTCCGCCATCGAAAAAGGCAACTGTAGCTTCTTCTCCACTTTTAAAGTCTTGTGTTGCTGCAAAGGACTCACCTCTACCTCGCTAATTTTCATCAAGAATTTGTAAAACGCTTTTAAAGCACTCATCTTGCGATTAATGGATCGTTTACTCATTCCCGTTTCCATCAACACGACAATCCACAAACGAACTGCATCGTATTGAATCAACAAATAATTCTTTTCACTTTCTTCCAAATAACCCAGAAAAGAAGCAATATCATTTTGATATGCCTCTATGGTATGCAACGAGTAATTCTTCTCTTTTGCCAAGTACTCTAAAAACTTTTCTAAATTTTTGTCCATAAAAAAACCGTTGTAACAAAGATAATACTTTATTACAACGGCCTTATACTTTAATCCTACGTTTAAGACTAGATTTCTACTGCGTCTCTTAAGTGTTGGATATATGCAGCTTTTTGCATTTTGTCTCTTTTTAAAACAGACGGTTTTGTAAAGTGCTGACGAGATCTTAATTGACGTAACGTACCTGTTCTGTCAAATTTTCTTTTGTAGCGCTTTAGTGCTCTATCAATATTTTCTCCGTCTTTAATTGGAATGATCAACATGTTTTCATACACCTCCTCTCATTTGGTGATGCAAAAGTAAGGCTTTTTTTATACAACACAACAAAAAAATACTTTTTTATTCTACTTTATCTATTTTTTCTTATTTATAGATTTGATTTAACTCACTCAACAACAACACCCTTCCTTGCTTTACAACCGCTAATTCTCTCCTAACCATAGTTTAAAATCAGACACGCGTTCCCTACTAACAATCACCTCTTCGTTATAATTCAGCAAAACTAATTTGAGTCGAGCCGACGATAATTGAATGATTTGTTCAATGCAATCAATTCCTACAACCTGATAGCGATTCACACGAAAAAATTTAGAAGGATCCACCATCTTTAAAACAGCTTCAATAGAAGGTTCTTCCAGAAGATGCGTTTTTCCCTCTCTCGTTACGCTATACACGCCTCGGTCTTCTCTATAAAAACAAACAACCTCATCCACTAAAATAACTTTTAACTGCATCCCCAACTTGACAATTAATCGCTTGGGATAACTCGTTCCATGTAACGCCTGCTTCAACACCTCTACTTGTTGCCCAATTTTATCGTATTGCGCTTTATACTTCCCAATAGCCCTTACTAATTCAGTAGGTTCAATAGGTTTCAACAAATAGTCAATACTATTTAATTTAAATGCCTTGATGACATAATGATCAAAACTCGTGACGAAAATAATAGCCGCATGTTTAAATTCAATTTGTTCAAATATTTCCAAAGACAATCCATCTGTTAATTGGATATCAGCGAAGATTAAGTCTGGTTCTTTCTGTTGCATTAACCAAGGAATCGCTTCACTAACCGAATACAGTGTTGCTTGTACATCAAACCCTATTTTAGCCAACTCTCGCATCAACAATCTTGCCGCTGGTTTTTCGTCTTCTATAATTACTATGTTCATATACTTTACTTGCTATACAGTGGAATACGCACTGTAAAATGATGTGCTTCATCTTCTATTTCTACTTTTTTATGGAATAACAATTGGCAACGATTAGATAAATTTAGCAATCCCAATCCCGTAGAATCTTCTGGTTTGGGCTTTGCATATTTTTCATTGCTCATGACTAGATTTCCATCAACAACACTCAATGTTACCAATATTTTACCCTGAGATGGGATTGCATTATGCTTGATTACATTTTCTATGAGCAATTGCAGACTCAACGTAGGTATTTGCACTCCTCCCCATTGGGCTACTTCATCACTAAGTTGAAAATCAATAGCCTGATCATATCTCACATTTAAAAGATAGATATAATCTTGAATAAAAGCTACTTCTTCTTCCAAGGTACAAGAAGCGGAATCCAATCGCTCCAACACATAGCGATAGATTTTAGAAAAAGAACGGGCAAATTGCTCTGCCTTGACTGAATCTTCCTGAATCGTACTAATGAGTACATTGAGGTTATTAAATAAAAAATGAGGGGATAACTGTTCCTTCAGGTGTGCAATCTGTCCTTTCTGTAGCTCAATTTCCATTTCTTTGTTTTTTATTTCCAATATTCTCAATTGATCACTGTAAGAAAAGACAAACACAATCAAAATAATAAAAAAGCTAACCAATAATACGCCTAAGAAATCACTAAAGTGAAGATTTTCTCTAGCGTAAAACGATCGAAAAGGCACATGATACATCCCCCATAACAACACGCTTAAAAAGAAATAATATGACACTATAGAAACAATCAATCCATTGATAAAAAACAGACTGTTTTTTACTCTACGATTCAAGGGAGTTTGATTTTCCCTTTCCTTTCTGTCCAACAGTAAACCTAATAAAAAACTAGATAACACATTAGTTCCGTAAATACACAGTGTAATCACAAAAGACAGCATTGCGTTTTTGGAAAAAAGATAATCAGAGAACGAAGCTTCGGTAATATCTTTTGTCTTTGTATAGTAATAATAAGAAGTCGACAAACTTGTTATTACTCCAAAAACAACGACTAATACTAAATGTCTATACCAATTGATTTTCATAGGTCTTTCTTGTTCTAAATCACAGTGACTTTTGTTTTATTTACTTGACACTTTGTCAATCTGATTTGCAAATAATGCTTGTGTCTTGAGCGCCCATTCTTTACCCCATTTAGGATAATAAGGCACTTCACTTTTTTGTTTATTGAATTGTTCTATCGCTCGATTCAACAAGTTCATACAATATGTTGTATCTACCTTCCTAAATTTAGAACTATTTAAATAGAAACTTGCTAGACTATAAAGTGCTCTAGGGTTAGTAGGATTCAGTTCCAACGCCTTTTCATAGGCTTTGATAATTACTTCACTTTGTTTCATTCCTTTATTCATTGGGTCTGTCATAAGATCCAGCGTCTCATTCATTCCTTGCAATATATACCATTCCTCACCTCCTTGAGCTAACCATCGTTCAATCATCAAGCGATTGTTTCTTACCTTTTCTTCTATCGCTTCATTTTGGGGATCCTGAAATCCTTGGGTTATCGCAATAAACACTTGGTAATATGCCGGAATCCAATTCGTTGAGTTAGCATCTGCAATTCGCTCTAAAATCGCCAAGGCTTCTTGACTATTTCCTTCTTGCCATTCTTCCATGGCCTTGTGCATTCCTCTTTCATACGTCGTTTGCCCAAAGGACATCAAACTACAGCAACTAAAAATTAAAAGTAAAACCTTTTTCATATATATATAAATTTAAGATGTAAAATAAATTCGACGGTAGTCGGGTTCATTGAAACTTTAATCGCCCCCTAAGTCATTGTTATAAATTTTCTATTTGATTCGCTTTCTTATCTGCGCTAATTGTCCACATAAATCCAACATAGACAAATCGCTTTGCAGAAGGTTGTACTACATCTGGTTGTTCTCCTTTCACATTGAATTGGTATGCATAAGTCGGATTGCGTCCTACTATATTATCCACAGAGACAAACACGATCTTTTGTGCTTGCAGAACATAGGCCCAACTCATGCTTACATTGTGAATAGAACTACTAGTATAGGATGAAGTTAGGTTTGTATCTCCGCTATAAAAATAGCGTGGTGAACTATAGTTATACGTCACGCTCCATTGAGACTTCCAAGCGTTTATCCAGTACTTCGTTACCACAGCGAGATTGTGCTTGACCACATAAGAAGGTTGTCTCCACTCCCTCCTTTGCATTTCCTTTCGCTGAGCATCTAAGTAGGTATACGTAATCCAATAATTGAAATTTTTAAATGTCGTATTATCTTTCCAGAAAAGGTCAAATCCTCTAACATACCCTATTCCTTCTTGCGTATAAGCACCTGTTCCAGTTGCCGAAGTCAGTAATAATTTGCGGTAGTCTTTATAAAATACCTCTGCCCTCAACATGCGCTTTCTAAAAGCATAAGTATAGTTTAGGATATAATGATGGGCTTGCATCCAATCCTCTTGTACGGTATACCGCACTTGTTCTGCATTCAACGCTTGATGAAAAATACCATAAGAAAAGGCGATTTGCTTCTTGGGATTAACTTGATACGTCAACAGCGTTCGAGGCTCAATTACTCCTTTTGAAATTGAACTCGACTTATTGAAACGCACGCCTACCCTCCAAGTCAAATCAGTACTGACACGCCATTGATTCTCGAAAAAAAAAGCAAATTGATTGGTTTGTTTTTCATCGAGCTCTTTTTTGCTTTTTATCCCTTGTGCAAAATTCACTTGACCCACTTGGATATCAATACCCCCTATGGATTGCCAATCTCCCCTCCATTGATAAGACATCTTAATCTTTTGATTGAGGTGCCATCGTTCACTATGGAGGTACCCTTCATTCCTTTCTCCTCTATAATTGGAATATCCAAACCCTGTACCGACATCTAGTCGCATAAAGGGCGAGAGTTTTTTAAAATACAAACTATTTACCTCTATTGTATTTGTTCGAAGAGCAAGGGTATCCACGCGATAACTTGGCTTGACCATTTGCTCATATGCCATTGTTGTATAATCCGCAGCTGCATACAACACATATCCTCCATCTTGAATCTCTCGTTTATATACCACCTCCCCTGAACTTGTTGAAAAAGGTTTTTTACTCTTGTATCGCTGTTTAACCACGGCAGTATAAGCACCTAAATTAAGGTAATTCAAATGATAGGATAATGAATTTTTCTTCCATTGGTGCGTTTCCCCAAAACTCACTCCAACTGTGGATATTGAGCTGTCTTTACGCGAAGGATCTATATCCTCTGCAATATCTAGTTGTAAAATTCCCGATAAAGCATCCCCAAATTCTGCACTGTATCCTCCAGCTGAGAAAGACATGCCTTTAAACAGAAAGGGATTAAATTTTGAACGCACTGGCATAGTACCGATAGTGGCAGTATAGGGTTGAGCGACCTTATTGCCATTCACGTAAATAGCGCTTTCATCTGCTCTTCCACCGCGAATTAACAATCTCCCATCTTCTCCATTGACTTGAGCACCTGGCAGTGTACTCATGGCTCCTATAATATTACCTGGACTCCCAGCAGTACTCACTACATCCATAGCTGTAAAAGCAAGAGCCTCTGTACGTCCTCTTTTAGAACTACCAACTACTTTTATTACAATCTCTCCCAATACATCTTCTCCCTCCTCCAGAACAAATTCATATAGCTCCTTTTGTTGGAGTTGCATAGGAACAGATAAACTAAGATAGTGTGGGTGTTTCAATTTCAATACCCCTTCCACAAGACTATCCGCTACATCAAATGAAAAATACCCCTGAGCATTAGACAGCGCTCCATCAAAACTCCCTTCCAGGTATACATTAACCTGTTCAATTGGTTTGTTTTTCTTGTCTCGTACGATTCCCGATAGCTGCCTATGCTGAGCTTGTACCGTGAACCAACCTAAAACCAACAACAAGCCAAACAGTGTTTTCATCTTTTATCCATTATGAATTACAATGTAAACGTAGTTTAGAACTTACTCCTCCCAAAAAAAGGATGCGTGAACGGCAAGTATAGATGCGCGAACGGTAAATTAGGAGTAGTTAAACACCATACAACAGTCATTCATCTATTTTTTTCTCTGTATATACCTTACTTTGTTTTCTCTTTTATATTTGATTAATAAACAAATTGAATTGAAATATTTAATTACCAAAGTTCTTTTCCCCTCTATTAAGCCTACGTCTACCATCTATATGGTATTTTACGATTAAATCATGTAAAAAATAAAACTTCCTCTTTATTTTTACATCAAATTCTAAAAGATTGTACGAATGAGAAAGATCCTAAACAACACCATATTCAGATTATTATTAGGCGTAATCCTAGGCTTGATCCTAGGGGGATACTTAAATGATACAGGGTTACAAATTATTTTATCAACACGACATATTCTAGGCCAGCTCATTCTGTTTTTAGTTCCTTTAATCATTTTGGGATTTGTGGTTTCATCCATTACCAAACTCAATAAGGATTCGGTTAAGATTATTAGTTTTTCCGTTTTAATTGCATATCTATCGAGTATAGGGGCTGGTTTTTTCAGCTCAACTTTGGGGTATAAATTGATTCCTAAACTTGAGATTGCCAGTACTACCAAAGAACTCAACGAGATTCCAACCATGCTCTTTACTTTAGACATTCCCCCTGTTTTTGGTGTAATGACAGCACTTACATTAGCGTTAATGCTTGGTATTGGCATTTTATGGACAGAATCAAAGCCCTTAGAACAGGCTTTTGATCAATTTAAAGATATCGTCTTGCTATTAGTCAATCGCGTGTTGATTCCTATCTTACCCTTCTACATTATGAGTAATTTCGCCTTACTGAGCTACGAAGGATCGATACAATCGCAATTACCCATATTCCTAACTGTGATACTAATCGTTATACTAGCTCACTTCGTATGGCTAACTGTATTGTATACACTTGCGGGAATTTACAGTAAAAAGAATCCATGGGAAGTTTTAAAACACTACGGACCTGCCTACCTAACAGCAGTAGGGACAATGTCTTCTGCCGCTACTTTAGGTGTAGCGCTTCATTCTGCTCACAAAAGCAAGGTACTCAACCCATCCATCACCAATTTCACCATTCCCTTTTTCTCCAATATCCACTTGTGTGGTTCGGTGTTAACGGAAGTGTTTTTTGTCATGACTGTTTCTCAAGTTCTATATGGTTCTTTACCTGATCTTGGAACCATGATTCTCTTTATACTGCTGTTGGGAATTTTTGCAGTTGGCGCTCCTGGGGTACCAGGTGGGACTGTGATGGCTTCTTTGGGAATTATCACTTCGGTACTTGGTTTTGACGATGCGGGAATTGCTCTCACCTTAACTATTTTTGCGTTACAAGACAGTTTTGGTACCGCTTGTAATATTACTGGCGATGGTGCTTTAAGCTTAATGGTTACTAAATTTAGTGAAAGTAGCAAGAGTAAAGACGATAGCAAAGATCAGAGCGAGGCCGACATTTATCCAACATCAAAATAAAATAATAGCTCCGTGAAATACAAAAAAAGGTCAACCCTTCGGCTGACCTTTTTATTTATATCATTAAAGAAACTAGTCTTTCAAGATGTTTCTAGAAATAACTAATTTTTGGATTTCTGTTGTTCCTTCTCCAATTGTACACAATTTAGAATCGCGGAAGAATTTTTCCACTGGGAAATCTTTCGTATATCCGTATCCACCGTGGATTTGGATTGCATCTGTAGAAACCTTTACACATACTTCAGAAGCATACATTTTTGCCATTGCTCCTATTTTTGTCATCGGCTTATTGTTGTTTTTCAAGAAAGCTGCTTTGTGTAACAACAATTCAGAAGCTTCAATTTCTGTAGCCATATCTGCTAACTTGAATCCGATTGCTTGGAAATCGCTAATTGGTTTTCCAAACTGTACTCTTTCTTTTGAGTATTTCAATGCTGCTTCATAAGCTCCTTTAGCAATTCCTAAAGACAAAGCTCCGATTGAGATACGTCCTCCGTCTAATACTTTCATTGCTTGAATAAATCCTTCCCCAACTTCTCCTAAACGATTTGCATCAGAAACACGACAGTTGTCAAAAATCAACTCTGCTGTTTCAGAAGCGCGCATTCCCAATTTATTCTCTTTTTTTCCACTTGAAAATCCTGGTGTTCCCTTTTCAATTACAAATGCAGTCATCCCACGTGAATCTCCTTTTTCTCCAGTACGTGCAATAACTACAGCAACATTCCCAGAAATTGCGTGTGTAATGAAGTTTTTTGCTCCGTTTAACACCCAATAATCTCCATCTTTTACAGCTGTAGTACTCATTCCTCCAGCATCAGATCCTGTGTTGTGCTCTGTTAATCCCCAAGCACCGATCCACTCTGCAGTAGCTAATTTTGGCAACCATTTTTTCTTTTGCTCTTCATTACCGAAAGTCAAAATGTGATTTGTACATAATGAATTGTGAGCTGCAACAGATAAACCAATAGATGAATCTACTTTTGAAATCTCTTCTACAATTGTAATGTATTCGTGATAGTTCAATCCTGATCCTCCATATTCTTCTGGAACAAGCACTCCCATATACCCCATTTCTCCCAATTTCTTAAATAAATCAACTGGAAAAATCTGCGCTTCATCCCACTCCATAATGTATGGACGTATATTCTGTTCTGCAAAATCTCTAATAGACTCAGCAATCATTGCTTGAGTTTCATTGTATTCAAAATTCATGGTTGTTTAATTTAATTCCTAATTTCCAAATATAAACTAATTATATGAATCTTGTCAAGTGGAATTTTTTCAATTTCTCTTAATTGTTCTTTATTAACAAAATCACCGTGCAAACTTCTGTATTTCACAATCTCTCTTGCGAGATAATAATTCAAATAGGGGATATTTTTCAGTTCATTTACCCCTGCCTCGTTTAGATCTATTTGCTTTATTGTTGGGGGAGAGAGAACAGCATAGTATTCCCCTAGTTTTTCAATCACTTCTTCTGATAAACCATACACCCACTTCAACTGATCTTGATGCACATAGCCTCCCCATCGATCTCTATCTTCAATAATGCGCTTGGCTAATACTGGCCCGATACCGTAAATTTCTTGTAAACGCTGCTGTGTTGCTTGGTTGATGTCTTGTAAGACGATAGGCTTAGACTTTGTTTCTCTAGTAACTTGGGGATAAGATTTACTCTTTTGTTGTCTTGAGGTGCTCGAGGATGAATGAAAAACAAAATACGGACTGTACTTGGCTATCCATTCATCAGAAACAGCTGTTATGCGTTGAAAGTCTTCTTTGGAATTGACATACTGTTGCTTTTTTCTAAACGCTAATAATCGATCAATTTCTTCGACTGATAGTTCTAAAACATATCCCTTAAAATCCGTAATATAATTCGGGTTAAATGGGTAAATCGTATCTTTCTTCGTTAAAGCTTGAAGACGCAAGCAATCGACTTCTGCTTGAAGTTCTCGTAGTTCTTTCGAGGTTATTCCATCTTGGGGTTGCACTTGAGATTGATCATATGCCACCCAACACAAAATCACGTGGATTAGTAGTACGCAAATCAAAAGCGCCATAAACCCGCGTTTTTGTGATTGCGTATAATAATACCATTGATAGAAATAGGGATTTGATTTCATACACAGCTATTCTTATTGTGTACTACAGCTAAACTTTAGAACGATTAAAGATCAAAAACAGAGCTTCTTTTTGTGTACACCAAATCTTTTAGGCGAACAACAAAAGCTAGTGTTAGGTATAAAGCAAAAGCTAGTCCTAAAGTAAAAAAAGACAGATAGATGAAGAACAAGCGTATATTAGTTACGCGAATGCCCAAGCGATCTCCCAAACGGGTAGATACTTTGAATCCGTGTTTCTCAAGAAAGTAACGCAAATTAGTGATCATCTTTTCATTTTTGATTGCAGTACAAATTTAATTCTTTTTATTTAATATTGCGATACCGATTGCACAAGACAAGCACCGATTAAAATCGCAATATTTCTTTTTTAGTTGAATAATCGCTTGACTGTCACCTGCATTTTGAATTTCCACTCCTTCTCGCTTAAACAGGGCTGTAATAGCGTTCGATTCTGCTTGTAAGAAAGAACTCATCTCAACAATCTTTTCAACATCGTCTACTGCATTTTTATAGCTTGCCCATACATATTGCAAAGGGATAATGGTATTGAGTAGAAGCAACTCTTTAAAAGCTATGGTTACTCTTTTTTTATGATATTTACTTTCCTTGTGAAAGGTATAATGCGTTTCCCAATAAGGACTAACTGTAGCATCAACTACTTGCAACAACGTAGACTGATCTCTGCACTCCCACAATTGATGGAGGTTGTACTTTTGATGAAAGAACCAAGATGACAACTGCGCTAATCGGATTGTAGGAGAATTAGCAGGTCGAAGTTTAAAAAAATGCATTGCCTTTTCATTGCGTGGACGCAGTTGATATTTATGTTGATAAAACGCCCATCGTTTAACGAGCTCTAGGTAATACCGATCTAAACTAGCGTTACCGTCATTCAAAAAACCGGCCATACCAAAAAACAACGCTTCTATATTGATCAACTCATCCCCTTCTTTCAACAAGAGCTGAATGGGCAATGCTTTTGCTACGTCGAAAAAAGCGTCTCCATTTAAGTTCAATCCAAAACTCTTGGCAACTAAACACAGCAAAACTTGATTCCAATTGTGCGTCGTCTCTTGCAAGAGTTGTTCAATCTGCAGGGTTTTGTCTTGCAATCGCTCAACATAAAGTGTTTCTTTCCACTTGTGCCAATAGATAGGAGATAAAGCCTCATTTAAAAGACGTTGGCAATTGATGGTTGATTTAGGCTTAAAAAGGTGTTCGGCTCGCTGTACCACATCTCTTTGAACATACTTTGCCACTACCAAAGTTGGTATTTCACTTCCTCTAGAATTGTATACTGGTGTATCGTATTCCCATACCACGTGTAAGATTACATTGTCATAGCGGGAATCTTTTTCGTGATGATGCCGATACCAATCCGAAGAATGGAGATGAACTTCCACATTACCTGCCCATCGTTGACCGTCAAGTAGTATTTGCGCATAGAAAAAATCAGGACCAGCAAGTGTAGACCATTGCCCCGCATGAATAACAGAGAGGGTATGTTTCTGTTCTGTATGCATCGTTAACGTCACAAACAATTGTTTCTCCCACACATATTGTACAAAGGCTTCTTTCATCATCACGGTTTTAGAACGATTATCACATACTCAAACAAAAACCTATCCAAACTGAAGCAATGCGCATAAAAAAAGGTTAGCTCATTGCTAACCTTATCTTTTTAACTAAAGAAGTTCCATACCAACCCGAATCTAAAGGTAAAATCCTTGTAAGGGTAATTGGGTGCTGTATAATATTTGTATCCAGACATGCTACTATTAAAGTGTTCCAGAATGAAATAAATACGCGCCGTACGAACTTTCATATCAATAAAAAAGTCGAACACGGGGTAGTCACCGATTTTCACTTTGTCTTGTACATAGAAATCACCTATAACGGGATTGTAATCATTACCGTAGAACTTGCTAAAATAGGTGAATGTAATTCCCGTTTGAAACTTCAACGCCTTATTAAACATAGCTCCGTTGTAATAAAACGTATTACGCGTTAGTAACTTGGGCACATTGAGAATTGCATCTGTTTGGTCTACTTCTTGGTAAAGGATAGTATTATCTAACCCAAATCGTCCAAACTTAATTTCTTTAGAGGCTTGCAAAGACAAATAGTTGATTGTATTTCCATACTGTTTTGGGGTAATCAACAACTGTTTGGCAATTCCAAATTCATTGTAATCAGGATTGTCGTTAGAGAAGTACAACTTATCTTTGATCACTTGATAGCTACCTTCTAAAGTCACCCAAGGTGTAGTCAACTTCGCGTCAAATTGATTGATTTTTTCATTGTTAAAACTATTATTCCAGTTGTAGTGTAAGTAGTCACTTTGATACAAATAGTAGTTGAGATTCCCCATGCGGTTCAGCTTTTGATATCCCGCTTGTAATCCGATATTCTCTGCTAATGAATAATCGATATTAGCCTGTATATTGCTTGTATTGTCACTTCCCAATGAATTATACACTAACAGGAAGGCTTTCCAATTCTCCTTTTTATAGGTATACTTTCCACCAATCAGCGTTATGTTTTTTTCCAGTAAATTGGGAATCGTGGCATTGTTAATAAAAGCAATGCTTCTATAGTTGTAATTGTATTTATAGAAATCTGCATATACTTCTACGCGCCCTAACAAGCCCGATTGAAATGCTGCCCCCACTTTATTAGACATCGTATAATATCTTGTTTTATTATCAATCGTCGATTGAAAAGAAGTCCCAAAGCGCTCTTTATCGGTATAGTTGCTATTCAAGTCCTGTTGGGTATACTGAAAGAATTTATCTTCATAAGTAAATTCATGCGTCAATAGAATCCCATTAGCTAATGAACTATTCAATTGATACTCGTGATGCAAAAACAAGCGTTTTCCTTTTAGCATCGTTTCTCCATCGCGGAAGTATACATTCAAACGCTCTCTCTTATTATAGGGTTTTTCGCTCGATTCGAATAGGTCTAAATCGGTGATTCCTCCATTTTCTTGGTTGAGGATATCTTGCGCAACAAAGTGTGTAAATAACACATAGCGCTTATTGGGAGAAAAGTAACTTCCACCAATTCGAAAGTTTCCAGTTGAAGACAACTGACTCATGTATTTCCCTAGAGAACGCAATCCTTTATATGCTACAAACATATTGAGGTGCTCACTTGTGTTTAAGGTAATAAACGCATCCAAGCTCTGTCCTTGCTTCATCACGGTTTTATAGTATAGCTCTGTACGTGGGGTTGGACTAGAATGGTAGGTAATATCTTCAGCTTTGAGGTAATTAAACTGTTTGGCTTCAAACCCAAAATCAGGTAATACCGCATTTGGTTTTAGATTGTATTTTAATGTATTATAGGTTTGCCCTTCGTTTGCAAAAGGCAATAATCCAAAATTGTCTTTTCTCAAATAGTTAAACTTGTAGTAACTTTTGAGCGCTAAAGTGGTATCCACAGCAATCGTATCACGGAGAATCGTAATGATTTTATAATCCTTCATAGGTGCTATAGAATCTTTCTTTACCTTTTCACGTAAACTTCTTTTTTCCTTTGGTCCCTCTTGAGGGTTTTGGTCGTTTGGGTCGCCAAAATTATAGTTTGGATCATTTGGATCACCAAAATTTGTTGTATTACCTCGATCTAATCTTGCTGGTTGAAATTGAGCATGAGCTACAGAGCTAAAGCACAGCAAACAAAAAAACAAGTAAAGACACTTTCGCATAAAAATCTAAATTTAAGCAAAGGTAAATTTATTTTTATTATAATGGTGATACTGTGTCAATTTAAGGGAATAAAATGACTTCAATGGAAGGCTTTGATCGAATTAGTCCACATCACATCGATGAACAATAGAATTCTCTTCTCTTTTCATCAATAAAAAGATAAAAACATTAAGTAACATAACCCTAGTGCTTCATTAATCACAATAAAACAAAGTACAAAAGGACGATTCTTTCTTGTAAAATTCGAGCATTTTCTTAAAAACAAAAAAATAGAGGGTATCCTTTTAGGACACCCTCTACTAGTATAACAAAGTCATTCGCTTTTCAGCTCAACGACTAATATCCTGCATTTTGTGAAATTCCACTTGCATTAATTTCTGACTGTGGAATTGGGAAAGCTAAAATATCCTCTCCATAATTAAATGTTCCATAAACATTTTTAACTGGTAAATGGAAACGCATTAAATCTTCAAATCCAAATCCTTCAAATAACAACTCTTTTTGTCTTTCGATACGGATATCCTCTAACGTATAGGTTGTCAAGTTAGTAAATGTTGCTAATCGATTCTTCTTTAATGTATTGAAAAGAGCTAAAGCATCAGCCGTAACTGCATTATTGATACGGAAATCAGCTTCTACATAAATTAACAACAACTCTTCAAAACGCATTAATTTAAGATTCGAAGCCATTTTAGGATACTTCCCTACGTTGCGCAATTCATCATAACGAAAATCAATCATATTTTTATCAGCGCGAATATCATTCGCCACGATTGTTTTGTTTCCTTCTTCATCAATTACTTCTTTTGGAGCATCAGCACCAAATAAGTCTTCAACTTTAAAGTTAACCAATATGTCACCATATCCATTTTCTTCATCTGCATACACATAGAACAAAGAATCCGTACCTGAGTTATCAACGCCCGATTGCTTCAATTCTAAAATTGAATTAGACTGTGCATCATCAGCAGAATATGAACTTACAAAAGCGAAACGTGGGAGTGTACGAGCTGCAGTACTTTCCATTGCTTTTTGCGCATTTTCTTTTGCAACGATTAAATCAGCATTATCCCAATTGGAAAAAAACAAGGCAACTCTAGCTTTTAACCCATAAGCTGCAGCTAATGATATTTTTACTTGCTCTTTAGAATCATTATTTTCTAACAATTCAATAGCTTTATCTAAATCAGCATAAATCGAAGCTCTATTTGCAGCAACTGTAGGACGAGTAACTTTTGCTTCGATCGCTGCATATTGTGTAATATACGGAATCCCTACTGCTTCTAATCCTTTATTATCGACATACTGTTGACCATAGATACGCAATACATCAAAATGTGCCAATGCACGTAGCGCATAAGCTTGTCCTTTCAAACTTTTCACTGTTGCATTGTCTGTTAACTCCGCTGCAATCGCACGATTTGCTTCAGAAACTACCAAATAAATCTGTTTCCAAGTATCCGCTGTATACCTCGCGGAAGTAGTTAAACCAAAAGAAGAGACATTTCCTAATCTATTACTTCTACCGTCTGAAAAAGCATTCTCTGATCTAACATCTGAGAAAGCAATTACATTATTTCCATAGTATTCAGGTCGAGCCATTAAGGCATATGTTCCTATTAAATTAGCTCTCAATTCTTCTACTGTAGATATTGGTGTTGTACCGTAATCTATATTTTCAGTCAATTTTGGATCTAATGAACATGATGCTAAAGAAATACTTGCCATAGCAACAAAAATCCAAACTTTTTTAAGTGTTCTTTTCATCGTAATTAAAATTTAACGTTAAGTGAAAATACTACTGATTTCAATGGCGGAGATGCTAATTCAATATATCCTGTAGCATCTACTTCTGGATCATATTTCAAACGACCATCTTTCACCCACGTTAATGGATTTAAAGCTGATACAGATAAATTAATTCCATCTACCCCAATTGATTTAGCCGCTTGTTTAGTGAAATTATATCCAAATGTAATTTGTCTCAAACGGAGGTGATCACCGTCATATAAAAATCTCGTAGACGGCTGTGTATAGTTATTATTCACATCTCGTTGTGGAGATAATGTTAACTTAGGAACATCAGTAATATCCCCTGGTTTTTGCCAACGATCTAACAACTCGCTATTTGCGTTGTATGAATACAATGAAGTACTCGTTGTTTGATGTGTAATTTGAGACCATGTATCATATACTTTATATCCTGTTGCGAATGTAAATAAAGCGTCTAAGTAAAATCCTTTAAAATCAACATGCGTATTGAAACCACCAGTAACTTTTGGTAAAGCACTCGCTCCTTGGAAGCGTTTCTCTGCTTTTCCATATACATTTGTTTTAGTACCATCAGCCGCATACCATTGAGCAGCACCTGTTTGAGGATCTACACCAGCATACGTAGGCATATACCATTCATTGATCAATCTTCCTTCTTTATCTGCTGTATATGATTTAATAGCAGTAGGCATCTCTGTTAGTCTGTTGCGAACCGTTCCTATATTTGCACCAATTGACCAATTAAAGTCTTTTGAACGAATAATCTCAACATTTAATTCAGCCTCAACCCCATTATTCTCTAATTTTCCTTGGTTAATCCACTTTTGAGAAAAACCAGATGTCATTGATAAAGGTAAGCTGTATAATAAGTCTCTAGTTTTACTTTGGTAATAAGCAAAACTACCTGTAATGCGATTGTCGATCAATCCAAACTCTAATCCGAAATCAAGTTTATTTTGTTTTTCCCAACCTAACTCTCCTCCAATTTGCGTACTGATTAAACCAGCCTCATTATTGTAAGAAGCTTTTGACAATAAATGTTGGTATAAGTTTGGATTAATGGATGAGTTACCTGTAGAACCATAGGATCCTCTTAAGCGCAACGTACTAATTGTATTAGAATCAATTAAGAAATCTTCTTGATGCATATTCCATGCAGCACCAACTGCCCAGAAAGTACCCCAACGATTGCTGCTTGAAAAACGAGAAGAACCTTCTTGTCTGATCGTTAAGTCCACCAAGTACTTGTTTGCGTAGGAATAGTTTACTAATCCTAAATAACTCAACTGCATCCAATCATAATACTGGGATTCTGCTGTATAATTCGCTGCAGCCCCGCCTAACGTAGCTAATCCCGGAGGTAAAACCTCTCCCGTTCCACTAAGTCTATTGTATTTATTTTTTTGAAATTCCATTAAGGCTTTCACATCAAAACGATGATTCTCCCCTAAATAGAAATTGTAATTCAATGAGTTTTGCCATACGTAGTTAAATACTTTACGGTCAGATTGAGCTGTATACCCCTCTGTAGCTTTACCATCTCCATGTTCTTGATTATAGTACCCTTGGTAGTTTGCCAACGTATAATCTAAACCGATTGCAGACTCAAACTTTAAATTATCTAAGATTTTATATCCAAAAGCGTTATTTGAAATAACTCTGGTAAAATCATTTTGATTCAAGTTTTGTTTAGTCGTGTATAAAATATTAGGTAAACCACCTAACAACGAATTCGTAGTATTATACGATCCGTCCTCATTATAAGGATTTGCCCACGGGTTCATAAACGTAGAAGACAAGTTTGGATTACTAAAGAAAGCTCCTCCTTCTAAAATACCGTTTTGTTTGATATTCGAAACATTGGCTCCAATTCGGATATCGATTTTATCACTTAAATTACGTGTAAAATTAAATGACCCTGTTACCCTTCTGAAATCAGTTCCAATTACTGTTCCTTCCGTTTTCTCGTGTCCAACAGACGCCATATACGTTCCTTTTTCATCTCCACCAGTTACAGAGAAGTTTAAACTTGACATTGGCGCGTTTTTAACTTTAACTAAGTCAGCCCAATCATAGTTTTGCTTCCCATTGTCTCTCCAATACATATAAAGGTCATAGCGATTCATTACATCTTCCGTCTCGTAATTATCATACACCCACTGCTTGGTAATTCCAGCTTCTTCACCACCTAAAGTATTGTAAAGCGCTTCAATCCATAAATCCCCTTTTTGATTAGATGTTAATGATTTAGGTCCTTTTACTGCTTTGTTTTGGAAACCAACTGAAGATCTGAAGCTATAGCTTGGTTCACCGCGTTTCCCTTTTTTGGTTGTAATCAAAATTACCCCGTTTGATCCTCTCGCTCCATATACTGAAGTAGCACCAGCATCTTTTAATACTGTCATAGACTCAATGTCTTCAGGATTAATCGCTGCCAATGGAGATAAACTCGTCATGTCATCACTATTTGACAAGTTAGAGTTAATCACCGGAATCCCATCAATAACGTACAAAGGTTCGTTAGTTGCAGAAACAGAATTACGTCCACGAATACGGATGTTTTGTACTGCCCCAGGTGATCCAGAAGTAGTAGCCATTTGTAAACCAGCAACACGTCCTTGTAGAGCTTGATCCGCAGAAACAACTGGTGTACCCGCAATCACTTCTCCTTTTACCGCTACAACGTTACCCGTAACTTCGTTTTTGCTTTTTACCTGACCATAAGCTAATACAATAACTTCATCCAGCTCACTTCCTTCTGCTTGAAGAACTGCATTAAACACATTGGCATTTCCAACCGTGTGTTTCACTTCTTTCATTCCAATAAAAGAAAACACAAGCACTTGTCCTGGTTTTGTTTTTAAGGAATACTTTCCATCTAAATCGGTTTGTGTACCCTCCTGGGTTCCTTGAATCACAACCGTTACTCCTGGTAGTGGCATACCATCTTCAGTCACCACCCCAGAAAGTGTTTTCTCTTGTGCAAACCCCACTTGTACAAGTAGGATCATTATGCACGCATAAATCCACTTAATCTTCGATCTCATTCTTAAAAAATTGATTAGTTAGTTAAACAAATCTAAACATTTTTTCCCATACCTCCTAAATCATTTTCACTAAATCAAGATAAAAAAACAGTTACAAAAAGATAAAACATAAAATATAATTAGTTTTATTACTAATTTAAAAGGATTATCTCAACTCTATTCGATTAAATCAAATAGGATATGTAAGACTCTAAATATTAGACTAATCCATTATTTAATATATTTTTAGCATAATCCACCATTTTTCATTAACGATTCTAAACTAAATTTTACTTCACAATAAATATTAAAAGCAAACAATTAAATGAATAAAAACAACAAAAAACAACCTAAATAACAATTCCAACTCCCAAATCAACAACGATACCTAACTAATGTTAAAAGAAGTAACACCTCGCACCTAAAACATCAAACAAAGCAGTATTTCCATTGTTTCACCCCCTTTCGCAATTTTGTTCGTTAACCCTAAGGCAGTAAGCCTTAACTAGTAGCACGGATAAAAGCTGGCTAATCCACTTTACCTCTATAAATAGAAAACCCCGTTTCTTTCTTGAAACGGGGTTAATTGCAAGAGATCACCTCTTACTTGTATTCACAACAAGAATATTAATATCCTTCGTTTTGATCAATTTTACTAGCGTTAATCTCATTACGAGGAATAGGGAACGCCAATTTAGCTGCTCCATATTTCATTCCATCTTTGGATTGTGGTGTACTTGCTAAATTTTCTTTATTACGCATTTGATCTTCGAAACGGAAACCTTCAAAAATTAATTCTTTGCGTCTTTCTTTTAATACGTCTGCTAAAAGAAGCGTACTGTATTTTGCAGAAGGATTTCCTTCATAGCGCTCTGCTGCTATTTGATTCAACAAGGCCAATGCAGTTCCCTCTTCTTTTTTCAAACGAGTAGCAGCTTCAATAAAGTTAAAGACTAACTCTTCATAACGCATTACTTTAATATTAGCACTAATCACAGTATACTTACCAAAATTACGGTAATGTTCAAAGTTATAACGAATCGCAGGATCTACAGGAACCGTTCCATCTAACTCTTTATCCGTTAATTTGATGTACTTGTTCTCTCCTACTTTTTTGTAGTTTCCTTCTTCGTTTTGCACTAAGTTATTATACCCTTGCATTTCTAAAGAAGAGCGGATATCCGTTTGATCTTCAAACAAGTCTTGTAAATTCCCACCTAATCCTACAACGTCTCCATATCCACTGTAAGAATAGATATTATGTAAGGAGTTGTTTCCTGGATTATTGATATTGTCTTGCGCTAATTCAAATACAGCGTTACTTTGAGGTTCTTCTGCTCTAAATGAAGCAACATAAGCACTTCTTTGAACAATACTTCCTCCTAAGTCCATAGCGGCTTTAGCACTTTCTAAAGCGATGTCGTAATCGCTTTGATCAAAACCTCCGAAGAATAACGCTACTCTCGATTTCACACCGTAGATCGCTTGCTCCGTGAATCGCTTTTTATTAGCTGCTGTTTTATCGATCAACGTCAAAGCTGTATCTAAATCTTTATAGATATTATCTCTGACTTCGCGTACCGAAAGACGATTGTAGTTTTTACTATCTAATTCTCCAAAACGCGTGATATAAGGAACTCCTAATCCATCCAATCCACTGTCGCCTACATATTGTTGACCGTAGATACGCAACAAGTCAAAGTGAGCCAAAGCGCGAATAGCATAAGCTTCAGCTTTTCCTTGCTTCACATCTTTTTCATTTCCCGTTTTGATATCTGCACCAATGGCTAAGTTAGCCGAACTAATTACTTCGTAAATTTTCTTCCACGTATCAGCAGGATAAGCATGTGTAGCTGTTAAATTAAATCCTGATACATTTTGGAAACGGTTAGAAAATCCTGCTGCTGCATAAGCATTATCCCCTCTAACCTCACTGTAAATAATGATATCACGACCATAGTATGCTACATTAACCATTCTATAATAAGCACCAGATACCGTGGCACGTAGATCCGTTACAGTTTCTATTGGTTTCGCTTCAATATCGCGAGCCCCTTCTAAAGTAGCGTCTAGACGATCATCAGAACAACTTGTTAGTCCAGATGAAAGCAACGTTACTGCTAAAATTGAGAATATAATCTTTTTCATAACTTTTTAAAACTTAACATTTAAAGAGAAAACAATTGATTTCACTGGTGGAGTTGCCACATTAACATATCCTAAAGCATCAACTTCTGGATCGTATTTCAATCCTTTGTCTTTAACCCAAGTCCATAGGTTCGTACCAATCACAGCAAGTGTTACTCCATCAACATTCAAGGCTTTTGTAATAGTTGAATTGAAGTTGTATCCTAAGGTTACGTTTCTCAATCGAATATAATCACCATCGTGTAAGAATTTCGTAGATGGACTAGTGAAGTTAACATTCCCTCCAGTTGCCTCAAATTGAACAAGTGGCACATCTGTAATATCTCCTGGCTTTTGCCATCTGTCTAACATATCTGCTGAAGCGTTAGAAGAGATAATTGCACTTGTTGTTCCAGCAGTTTTAAACGCATATTGTTCATAGATTTTATGACCACCAGCAAACGTGAACATTCCGTCTAAGTAAAACCCTTTGTAATCCACATGTAGATTAGCTCCTCCTGTGAATTTTGGCAAAGCACTTGCGCCTTGGAATCGAGATTCAGCTTTTGAGTAGTTAGAGGTAGCCTTATTGTCTTTATCAAACCACATCGGTTGACCTGTTTGAGGATCAACTCCTGCCCAAGTTGGCATATACCATTCAGACACCGCATGTCCTCTAACATCCGCTGTATAAGATTTATAATCTTCCATTTCTACTCCGTTGATAACAGGCATTTCTGTAATTCTGTTGCGAACTGTTCCGAAGTTCGCTCCTACTGAAATATTGAAATCTTTAGAACGAACGATATCCGCGTTTACTTCTAACTCAACACCACGGTTATTCATCGCCCCCATATTCATCATTTGAGATTCGAATCCTGACATTTTTGAAAGTGTTTTCTTGTACAACAAGTCACTTGTTTTACTTTCAAAATAAGTAGCTCCTAACGTAAAACGGTCTTCAAACATTCCCAACATAAAACCGAAATCCATTTTTTGTTGTTTTTCCCATCCGATTGGTCCACCAATTTGAACCGGCACGATTGCTGCCTCTCCGTCATAAGAAACGATATCGGCACGACGTACATATTGATTCGGACTAATTTGAGAGTTACCATTTGTTCCATAAGATCCTCTGAAACGCATCGTTGAAACTACTTCTTGATAAGCCATCCAGTCTTCTAAATGCATATTCCACGCACCACCCACAGAATAGAAATATCCGATGCGATCTGTAAACTTAGAAGAACCCTCACGTCTACCTGTTACATCTACTAAGAATCTATTTTGATAGTTGTAGTTGATGATCCCTACATAACCTAAGTTAGCATCATCTAAAAACTCGTATGCTGCGTCTTTATTTGCTGCCGCCGCTGCTAATGAACTAAATCCTTCTAAGACAATTTGCCCTGATCCCTCTAAGAAGCGACGTTTCGATTTTTGATACTCTACCAATAGTTTTGCGTTGAATTGGTGGTTATCTCCCAAATAGAATTTGTAATCTAATCCGTTTTGCGCTACATAGTTAAAGTTACTTCGAACCGCTTTCGCTGCTGTTCCCCCGTAATTTTTACCATCTCCATGTACTGGGTTTCTGTATTCAGAGAAATCAGCTAAGGTATAATCAACCGCCATAGACGAAGTGAACTTCAAATCATCCGTAATAGCATAACTAATCGAGTTTGAATTAATTACACGTGTTACATCGTTAAGCGTTTGATTGTTTTTCGTTGTGTAAACCACGTTGTGGTATCCTGAATTTGGCAAGTAGTATGAACCATCCGCGTTGTATAATGGATTCCATGGATTCATAACCAATTTCGTGTAGTTCGGGTTAGAGAAATAAGCCCCACCTTCAGAAATACCATTTTGTTTGGTATTGGTTACTTTGATACTTGTATTGAATTCAATTTTATCTGTAATTTTTTGCATAAAGCTCAAAGAAGCTCCAACACGTCTAAAATCAGAACCAATTACGGTACTCTCTATTTTGTCATGAGAGAGAGAAGCATAAAAATTATGACGATCACTTCCTCCAGTTGCCGAGAAGTTAATACTTGTCAAAGGCGCATCTGCATTTTTCACATATTCACCCCAATCGTTGTTAGGACGACCTGCAGCTACCCAATTTCCATAGTTACCCGATTTAGCGTAATTAGCCATTGCATAAGCCCCAGCTTCTTCACGACTAAATCCATCAGCAGCTCCAAAAGTATTGTATAAACCGTCTAAAAAGATTTCCTCTTTTTCATTTGAAGTCAACAAACGTGGACCTTTTACTGCATTGTTTTGAAAACCTACACGTGTGCTAAAATTAAATTTAGTAGCTCCTGATTTTCCTCTTTTTGTTGTAATTAAAATTACACCATTTGTACCACGTGCACCATACACAGCAGTTGCACCTGCATCTTTTAATACTGTCATCGATTCAATATCCGCCGGATTAATCGTCGCTAACAAAGACAAAGATGTAGAAGGGGTATCTGTTCCTTGGTTCCCTCCTGAGAAATCCCCATCGTACATTGGAATACCATCAATTACGTACAAAGGCTCATTCGTTGCAGTCATAGAGTTACGTCCACGAATACGAATGTTTTGCTTTGCACCTGGAGATCCAGAAGAAGCAGACATTTGTAAACCAGCAACACGCCCTTGTAAGGCTTGATCTGCTGAAGCCATCGGTGTAGCAGCCACAGCTTCTCCTTTAATCGCCACAGCGTTTCCTGTTACTTGGTTTTTTGTTTTCACCTGTCCATAAGCCAAAACAACAACCTCTTCTAACATATCTTCTACTGCTTTCATCGTTACATTGTACGTGTTAGCTGCACCTACTTTATATGTAACATCTTGCAATCCGATAAAAGAGAAAGACACTACATCTCCTTCTTTTACTTTGATCGAATAATTTCCATCTAAGTCGGTTTGCGTACCCATTGTTGTTCCTTTTATAACAACCGTTGCCCCAGGTAAAGGGAATCCTTCCTCAGAAACCACTCCTTTAAGTGTTTTTTCTTGAGCGAATGAAAATTGCACAAATAGCGCCATAAATAGCACTAAAGTCCATTTTACCTTTGATCTCATTATTTAAATTGAATTAGTTAGTCCACAAACATAAAAAACTAATCTAAAACCTCGTTAACTTTACCTAGCATTAACGAGAAACTAAACAACGAATTACTAATAAATAAAGATTATCTTAAATAAATTATACAAAAAAAACGAAAGCCGTAAAAAAAACAATTAAAAAATAACATAAAACACACCATACCAAAAGCTAAAAAACTTAACAAATACTTATTCGATCCCTAACATTTAACACAGAAATAAAACACAACAATACGATTTAAAAGCATAACAAGCTATTAATCAAACAACAGCACTAAAAAAGCTTCAATAGAGAAAAAAAAACATTTAATGTTAAATTTTAGATTGTTAGGATTTCTTTAATGGATTAATTCATTAATATTACTTTTTACAGCTACAGATTCTAATAGAGAATACTACCTTTGTCTTCTATTATTTCATTATGTTACTACATCACTATTCAGAGGCATTATACGAAGCGGGAACGGACGAAGCAGGAAGAGGCTGTATCGCTGGTCCTGTAACGGCGGCGGCTGTCATACTCCCACCTGATTTTTCGAATGAAATTTTAAATGACTCCAAGCAATTATCTGCAAAAAATCGCTATGCCCTCCGTACACTTATTGAAGAACAGGCTTTAAGTTTTGGCGTAACCCATTTACACGAAGCGGTAATTGAAGAATTGAACATTTTACACGCTGCTATAAAAGCGATGCACGAAAGTGTAGCTAAATTGAGTCCTATTCCCGATTTTTTACTCGTCGATGGAAATAAATTCACCCCTATCCCGAATATCCCCCATCAATGCATTGTCAAGGGAGATGCTAAATATTTGAGCTTAGCTGCCGCTTCTGTTTTAGCTAAAACGTATCGAGACGATTATATGGATCAGATTCACGAAGAATTCCCCATGTATAACTGGAAGAAGAATAAGGGATATCCTACACAAGAGCATCGGGCAGCGATTTTAGAATACGGTCCTTGTAAGTACCACCGAAAATCTTTTAAACTTTTACCAGATCAATTGAAATTAGACTTATAAATAAAAAAGAGCCTTTTACCGCGGTAAAAGGCTCTTTTTATAGTAAGATCATAGAGTATTGTTTTATGAAAATACGGCTGCAACGGCTTGAATGGTAAAATCTAGATCTTCATACGTCAAGGCATCTGTAATGAACCAAGTTTCGTAGGAAGAAGGTGCGATATACACGCCTTCTTTGAGCAAACCGTGGAAAAAAGTATTGAATGTTTCATTATTTCCATAACCAGCTGTTTCAAAATCCACAACTTCTCTATCGTCAAAAAATACAGAAATCATCGATCCTACACGATTAATCGTATGCTTAATTTGCTTTGTTTCCAAAACCTTGCGCAACCCTTTTTCCAGATACGCTGTTTTTTCTTCTAAACGCATAAATAGACCTTCATCTTCCTTGATCGCTTTCAGCATCGCTAATCCCGCAGCCATAGCTAATGGATTACCAGAAAGCGTACCAGCTTGATATACAGGACCTATAGGAGCTAAATAATCCATTACTTTGGCAGAACCTGCGAAGGCACCTACGGGTAATCCTCCTCCAATTACTTTTCCAAAAGTCACCAAATCAGCTTTTACGTCAAATAACTCTTGCGCTCCGCCTTTTGCCAGGCGGAATCCCGTCATCACTTCGTCAAAGATCAACAGCGTTCCATGTGCATCACACAACTGACGCAAACCTGCTAAGAATCCTTCTTTTGGAGGTACACATCCCATATTTCCAGCAACAGGTTCGATTATGATTGCTGCTACCTCTCCTTTATTCGCTTCAAGAATAGCTGCTACATTAGCTAAGTCGTTGTACGTTGCTAACAGGGTATCCTTTGCTGTTCCTTGTGTTACTCCAGGACTATTAGGTGATCCAAAAGTTACCGCACCGCTCCCTGCTTGAATCAAAAATGAATCAGAATGCCCGTGGTAACATCCTTTAAACTTAATAATTTTCTCACGATCTGTATACCCTCTCGCTAAGCGAATTGCACTCATACACGCTTCTGTACCCGAGTTCACAAAACGTATTTTATCTACATTTGGCACCATGGATACAGCTAACGCAGCAATTTCCGTCTCTATTTCCGTTGGCATACCAAAAGAAGTCCCCTTTTTAGCTTTTTCGATCACTGCTTCAACAACTGGAGGATAGGCATGTCCTAATAACATAGGCCCCCAAGAATTGATATAATCTACTAAGCGGTTTCCATCCACATCATACAGATAAGCTCCTTTTGCTTGTTGGACAAAAATGGGTGTTCCTCCTACAGATTTAAATGCTCTAACTGGAGAATTAACTCCTCCAGGAATAACTTTTTCAGCTTCAGCAAAAAGCTGACTACTTCTTTGATATAACATGGTGTTTTATAATTTTAAACGTTGACCAATCGATAAATTCGTTCCATTGAGCTTATTCGTCTTCTGTAACTTCGCTACCGTTGTATTGTATTTTTTTGAAATAGAATACAGCGTATCTCCCTTTTGTACCGTATGGGTTTTAGCTGACGCTACTCGGGTTTCTGTTTTTCTGTTATCTACTTCTTTTTGTACTTCTTTCTTCACTCTCGCAGGTCGATCTCCCAAAACCTCACGATCATATTGATCCAAGGTATAGCGTTCAATCAGACTAATTAACTTATTCGCATACTTCGGATCTGTAGCATACCCAGCTTTTTTCAATCCGTGTGCCCATCCTTCATAATCGTCTTGATCCAATAAAAACAAATCTTTATAGCGACTACGAGAAACTAAAAACTGTGAGTGATCGCGATAAGATTCTTCTGGCGCTTCATATTTTCTAAAACACTCATCTGGTGCATCATCTGTATGGCGAACCGAAGGTCCATCCCACTCTTTATGACATTTAATACCAAAGTGATTATTGGCATTTCTACTCAGAGTTCCTTGACCAGAACCTGATTCCAAAACTCCTTGTGCCAACGTAATACTTGCAGGAATCCCATACGTTGACATATTGTCTTTCGCAATATCTTTATATTGTAAAATATAATCTTTAATCATATCTGTTGTCACAGATATACTAGACGTAGCCACTAAAGTCTCACTTGCTTTACTTGCTGCCTTTCGCTCTTTTTCTTTTTCACTCCTTGCCTCTTCTTGGACGCGACGCAGCTCCTCAGCCTTTCGTTGCTGAGCTCTATATTGCTCTTTGGAGACCAACTCTTTCGACTTGACTTTCTTTCCTGTCAGCTTTGAATTGTTTTTAACTCCACAACTCACAAGCGTAAGTAGGCAAAACATTAAAAGGATTTTTCTGTACATATAGCTATTTTATTTTTTCATTCCAACCTTGTAACCCTCCTGTGTGAATAGCGAGAATCTTACTGTTTTGTGCGAACTTATTTTGCTCAATTAAATCAAAGATACCAAAAAGTAGTTTACCTGTATAAATTGGATCCAAAAGAATTCCAGTATTTCGTTCAAAATCCGCAATAAACTGCAATAATTCCGCATTGTATTTCGCATATCCCCCAAAGTGATACTCAAGTTGCAACGTCCAATTTTTCTTCTGCGTATAGCGACTAATGGTCTCTGCTAAAAAATCTCCTTTTAGTACAGGAAATCCGTACACTTGTTGGTGATCCCAGGAGCGATTTATTAGTCCAGCAATAGTACCTCCCGTACCTACAGCACAACAAATATAATCGTATTGCACATCTTGATCTTGTATAATTTCTTCGGTTCCTCTGATTGCTTCTTCGTTGGTTCCCCCTTCTGGAACTAAATAAAAATCGCCAAACTCCCTCCTTAAGTCAGCTAAGAAAGCAGGATCCTCTTTAAAGCGATAAGCAGTACGAGTAATGAATTTAAAACGCATTCCATCCGCTTCAGCTTTTTTTAAGGTAGGATTTTCAAGGTACACTTGTGCAATTTCTTCTCCTCGAATTACACCAAGGGTATCCACTCCTAGTATCCGTCCTGCTGCGGCAGTTGCAGCAATATGATTGGAATAGGCTCCACCGAAAGTTAAAACTTGCTTAACATTAGCTTGTAAAGCCGCTTGCATATTGTATTTTAACTTTCTGAATTTATTTCCAGAGATTTCAGGATGCAGCAGATCTTCTCTTCGAATAAAAAGCTCAATACCCTGGGCAAATGGTAGCTTTACTTTTACTGTAGGCACACGATCGTTTAAAAACAAATCAAGCATTTTAAATCACATTTAACTGTTTTCTCTCAAATTTACAGTCTATTACGCCTATATATTTGTGAAAAGATTAAAACAAATAATACGAGAGTTTTTAGTAACTTACCTTCGAAAAAACAAAGGAGAAACTAAGATTGAATAACCTCGCAAAACTAGCTAATAGTTTTAAGGTTTTGACTTAAAAAACACATAAATAATTAACCACATAAAACGCATACAATGACTTTTAAGGAACAAATTTTACAAGGGATTCCAAATGAGCTACCAGCAAAAAAAGCGTATGATCCGGCAATTAATCACGCCCCAAAACGCAAAGAAATACTGACAGAGGAGGAAAAGAAACTTGCCTTAAAAAACGCTTTACGTTATTTTGATGCCAAGCATCATGCTGAGTTAATCCAAGAGTTTAAAGAAGAGTTAGATACGTATGGTCGCATCTACATGTACCGATTTAGACCGGATTACACCATGTACGCAAGACCAATAGAAGAATATCCCGGAAATTCAATACAGGCGAAAGCTATTATGTTGATGATTCAAAACAATTTGGATTACGCCGTAGCCCAACACCCGCATGAATTGATTACCTATGGTGGAAACGGAGCTGTGTTCTCTAACTGGGCTCAATATTTACTGACGATGCAATATCTAGCACAAATGACCGATGAGCAAACGTTAGTGATGTATTCCGGACACCCTATGGGCTTATTCCCTTCCCATGCAAAAGCACCTCGCGTGGTAGTAACGAATGGAATGATGATTCCGAATTACTCTAAACCGGATGATTGGGAAAAATTCAATGCTTTAGGCGTTACACAATACGGACAGATGACTGCGGGTAGTTATATGTACATCGGTCCACAAGGTATTGTACACGGAACGACAATCACTGTACTTAATGGTGGAAGAAAAATAGCTAAAAACGGTGAAGACTTAACAGGAAAACTATTTGTTACCTCTGGTTTAGGAGGAATGAGTGGTGCTCAGCCAAAAGCAGGAAACATCGCTGGCTGTATTACTGTCTGTGCAGAGGTTAACCCAAAGGCAGTACACACTAGACATTCACAAGGGTGGGTAGACGAAGTAATCACTGATTTAGATGCCTTAGTACAACGCGTACAACAAGCGCAAACAAATAAAGAAATTGTGTCGATTGCTTACCAAGGAAATGCAGTAGAAGTTTGGGAAAAATTCGCAGATGACGATGTATTCGTTCATTTAGGTTCAGATCAAACGTCTCTACACAATCCATGGGCTGGAGGATATTATCCTGTTGGATTATCTTTTGAAGAAGCTAACGACATGATGGCAAACAACCCGACCTTATTTAAGGAAAAAGTACAAGAATCACTTCGCAGACAAGCGACAGCAATCAATAAACACACCGCCAAAGGAACTTATTTCTTTGATTATGGAAATGCCTTCTTACTAGAAGCTTCACGAGCTGGAGCAGATATTATGGCGAGCAACGGTATTGACTTCAAATACCCTAGTTATGTACAAGATATCATGGGACCGATGTGTTTTGACTACGGTTTCGGACCATTCCGTTGGGTATGTGCTTCGGGGAAAGCAGAAGATTTAGCTAAAACGGACGAAATTGCTTGTCGTGTATTAGAAGAGATCATGCAAAACTCTCCAGTTGAAATCCAACAACAGATGGCAGATAACATTCGTTGGATCAAAGGGGCTCAAGAAAACAAACTTGTCGTTGGTTCACAAGCGCGAATTTTATACGCTGATGCAGAAGGTAGGATCAAGATTGCAGAAGCCTTTAACAAAGCAATTAAAGAAGGAATTATTGGTCCTGTAGTATTAGGTCGTGACCACCACGATGTATCAGGAACTGACTCTCCATACCGTGAAACCTCAAACATTTACGATGGATCTCGCTTTACAGCAGATATGGCTATTCACAACGTGATCGGAGACAGCTTTAGAGGAGCTACTTGGGTTTCAATTCACAACGGTGGTGGTGTTGGATGGGGCGAAGTAATCAACGGCGGTTTTGGTATGCTTTTAGACGGTTCTAAAGAAGCAGACGATAAATTAAAATCGATGCTATTCTGGGATGTAAACAACGGTATTGCACGACGCAACTGGGCTCGAAACAAAGAAGCTACTTTTGCGATCAAACGCGCTATGGAAGTAGAACCTTTACTAAAGGTAACCCTTCCTAATATCGTTGATGAAGATTTATTAAATTAACTCACAAACAAAATAAGTAAGCGATGAAAACAGTATCTAAATTTCTCATTCTTGCGGCTGTTAGTATTTTTTCAGCCTCTTGTAGTAGTGTGCGTGTTTCTGCTGATTACGACAAAAACACGAATTTTACATCCTATCAAACCTATGCTTTTTTCAAAGAGGGAATTGACAACGTAAAATTAAATGACTTGGACAAGAAGCGCATTCTAAACGCAATTGACCAAGAGATGGCAGCGAAAGGCTTTACTAAAACGGATAGTAATCCTCAGCTATTAGTGAATATCTTCACTAAATCACAACAGCAAGTAAATGTTACAACCAATAACGACTACTTCTACTCAAGATACGGATATTACGGTTGGGGATATGCACCTTATTGGGGAACACCTACAACAACAGTATCTACTTCAATTGAAGGGAAATTGTACATCGATTTCATCGATACAAACAAAAAGGCTTTAATCTGGCAAGGAATTGGAACAGGCTATATTGACAATGCCAATACACCAGAAAAGAAAGAGGCGAAGATTCAGGGGTTTGTACAGAAGATCTTGAGTACGTATCCTCCTCAAGTGAAGGAATAATTTATTAACAACAAATTCATAGAAAACGAATCTAACATTTTTGTTAGGTTCGTTTTTTTATTAAAGAAAAAATATTCCTTTTATTTTTTATCCTTTTAAAAAGCACACAAGCTTATAAATTTAACTAGTTAAAATTTAATATAGTATAAAATTACCCTGGTTATAACAGCCAAAGCAAAGGATTTCGACAAAATTAAACTCTATTCTATGCATTTTAATAAGCGAATTAATACAAAAATTGTAGAGAAAAGAAACTGAGAATACATAAAGATAAAATTTTTTTCTTTAACCTTAGTTTTTGAAACTTCCCTGTCACAGTTCTATTAACAACAGTTATTTTGAAGGCTATTTCATTATTATTATAACAAAAAAAAGAGCGACTAAGTCGCTCTTTTTTTTGTTATAAGTTTTAAATTATTTCTTAACTGCAGAAAATTTAAGTCCTTTACTAGCTACAGCAGCTTTAGCAGCAGATCTGTTAGATTTGATTCCTCTAGCGCTAGCTTGTGCACCATTTCCTTGCGCTTCTGTATCATATAAATCAAAAACCGCTGGACCATCGAAATTAAGTTTTAATGCAGAACCCTCAACTGAAGCAACTAAATTAAACTTAGATGTTCCTTCACCTTCTTCATTAAATTCAATTTGAGTAACTGCAAAAGTTTCAACATCTCCATTTTCGATAACTAATTGATCTTCACCTAAAAGGAAAAATCCATTCATTGCTTTAGTATTAGCATTTGCTCCTGGATAAACCATCTCTCCTAAGTTTGTAATTGTATCACCTTCAACAGTAATAGTAGGATTTTTAACTAAAACTGCTACCCAACCTTGGTTTCCAATTGCAGAACCATCAAAGTCATATATATTTACATAGTATAAATATGCATATCCTCCACCAGGGAAATTGTAGATTCCAGGCCCTTGGAAAGCATTTTCAGTTCCTGCATTCCAAGTTCTAACTGCTAATTCATATACTGAAATATTAACATCATGTAATACTCCTTCAAATGATACTTGATTATTTCCTAAAGCTGCTTCTTCTTTAACAACTACAGAAACCTCATTACTAGCGATGTAGTCGTCTTTAGTAGCCGTAAATATAACTGTTCCAACAGCGTCAGATTTCCAAGGAGAAGTAACTACAGTTCCGTCTGCTTTTTTAATTACAGCACCTGCTACAGTGTCACCTTTGTCATCTTTTACTGTGAATGTAACATTCCCTCCTTTAGTTACTTCTAAAGGAGTAGCTGTTAAAACTAATGTTCTTTTTTCAACTGGTGGAGTTCCAGTCTCTTTAACTGTGATAGTTAAAGCTTCACTGTCTTTAAACTTATCTTTTTTAGCAACTACTTTATAAGTTCCTTTTTTGTCAAACTTATAAGGGTTAGTTACTTTAGTACCGTCTACATAAAATGCAGCTCCAGCTTCTTCTTTCCCGTCAACTTTAGCAGTAAACTTAACACTAGTTCCTTCTTCTACAGTGTTGTCTTTTGCATCAGAAGAGATTGTAAGTTGTTTTACCTCATCTCCGCCTTTGCTATCATCACTGCTACAAGAAGCTCCGAATGTAGCCAAGCCCGCTACAGCCAAAAACATAAATAATTTTTTCATAAATATTTGCTTTAATTAGTTAATAATTGTGTTGCAATATAAAAACATTTTTGAAACTAAAAAAAAAATAAGTTAATATTATCTTTAATGTTCCCTAACATTCTAAAGTATAAAACAAATCTTATATAATATACCCGACAACTGATCGAAATAATTAACATTAAAATTGCATTATAAAAAAATATTTAACCTTAAAAATATTAAATCACCATTTTAACATTTCACACTTCTATTAAACACAACCTTTTTTCATTATTATATACTATTCACTTCAAAAAATAAGAGCTTTTTATTCATTCATCTTTTTCCTTATATTTACCGCAACCAAACTACTATTTGAATACTATGGACGCAAAAGAATACGAAAGTAATGAACTAATAGACCGCTTACCGCCTCATTTAAAACAATTTATCAAGCCTCAAGACTATGAGGATTACACCCCGATAAACCAAGCGGTATGGCGATATGTTATGCGCAAAAACGTCGATTATCTATCGAAAGTTGCACACGACTCCTATTTAGAAGGATTAAACAAGACGGGAATCTCTATCGAGTCTATTCCGAGTATGTATGGGATGAATAGAATTTTAAAGGAAATTGGTTGGGCTGCAGTAGCTGTAGATGGTTTCATCCCCCCTAATGCCTTTATGGAGTTTCAAGCCTATAAAGTATTGGTAATTGCCTCTGATATCAGACAATTAGAAAATATAGAATACACACCTGCTCCGGATATTATTCACGAAGGAGCTGGTCATGCACCGATTATTGCTAACCCAGAATATGCGGAATACTTGAGACGCTTTGGTGAAATCGGCTGTAAAGCAATTTCTTCTGCTCATGATTACGAAATTTACGAAGCCATTCGCTTGTTGTCCATCTTAAAAGAAGCAGAAGGTGTAGCTGAAGCGGATATTAAAAAAGCAGAAGACGAGGTAGATCGCTTACAAGCGATCACTACAGCTCCTTCAGAAATGGCTTTAATTCGAAATTTACATTGGTGGACGGTAGAATACGGCTTAATCGGAACAGTAGACAATCCTAAGATCTATGGAGCTGGTTTATTATCTTCGATTGGAGAAAGTGCTTGGTGTATGACCGATAACGTCGAGAAACTTCCTTATACCCTAGAAGCAGCAAACCAAGGGTTTGATATTACCAAACCTCAACCTCAACTCTATGTAACGCCGGATTTTGCTTATTTAAGTGAAGTGTTAGAAAACTTTGCCAACAAAATGGCTCTGCGCAAAGGTGGCTTAGAGGGAATTCAAAAATTAATTGGTTCAAAAGCACTAGGTACAATAGAGCTAAATACAGGCATTCAAATTTCTGGTCACTTTACTCATGTACTTGATCATAATGGCAAACCTGTTTATGTACAAACGACAGGAGCGACGGCTTTATCCTATAGAGAAAAGGAATTAGTTGGGCATGGAATCCAAACACATCCTCATGGCTTTGGTACGGCTTTGGGTTGTTTAAAAGGTATTAATCTAGCCATTGAAGACATGAGTCCACGAGACTTAAAAGCGTACAATATATCCGAAGGGAAACCCGTTACTTTGGAGTTTAAAGGCGGAATCACTGTTTCAGGTACGATCATCACAGGAATTAGAAATATTCACGGAAAAATTATTTTGATCAGCTTTAAAGACTGTACGGTTCAACACGGTGATACGGTACTATTCCAACCGGAATGGGGTACGTATGACATGGCTGTTGGTGCAGAAGTAATTTCGGCTTTCTCAGGTCCGGCAGATTACAGAAGTTTTGATCTAGTGAATCACGTACCTTCATCAAAAACAATCAAAGCAGTGCGCGATGAAAATAAAATTAAATTAGAAGGGTTATATCAAACCGTGCGTTTGATGCGCGAAGAAAGCAAAACAGCGGACTTACATGCCATTCTAGATGCATTAATTCAACACTATCCAACCGATTGGTTGTTGACTGTAGAAATTCTAGAGCTATCAAAAAGCAACCAAGAGGAAGCTTTATTCCAAAAGGCCATGCAGCGATTAGAACAACTTAAAGTAGATCGCCCAAAAGTTGCCCATTTAATTCAAGATGGTGTAGCTATTATACAACAAGCATAATTACAAAGGGAAAGTGACGAATAAGTCACTTTCTTTTTTTATGGTATTTCCTTGGTATTCTAACGTCCATCCTAACATGTTAGTTACGACCAACAGCTTACCCAACTCACTCATCAAGCGATTCTCTGCGTTTGATTTTAAAGTAGAAGCTTCAATCTTCTTTTGTAAATCTTCCTTAATTTTTGCATTGATTTTATTGTAATCCGCACCTGTAAAAGGATTAAACGTACTCGTTTCTACATCATACAGCTTATAATCGGGATAGATATGGATCTCTGGCTCAGGAATATGTACCAATTGAACAACCTTGTGTTCTTCATCGATTTGGTATTGCAATTGTGTCAAATCGTACTCAACCATCGCCTTCGCATTGACAATTACCACGGCCTTCTTTGTAAAAGAAACTAAATTCAATAAATACTTTTGCTGGTCTTCATAGGTCATCACTTGGGTATAATTCGCTTCAGTCACAATCAATTTACTCACGTTTTTTACTTGTTCCTGGATCAAATTCGAATTGTACTCGACTGTACTCTTCGATTTACCAAAGGTGTATTGATAGACTACTACTCCCATAAACATAAAGAATAGTGCGATAAAAAAAGAAAAGATCACTTTAAAGATTGTTCTCATAACTCTATAGCGAATTATCTAAAATTCATAAAAGGATACTGCTCTAATAAGTCGTCGATTTTTTCAATCAACGTATCTAAAAACTTCAGATGTTGCTCTGCGGTTGGATTAAACGGACGATGATTTAATCCTTTCTGTACCTCATCGACTTTCTTCATTACTCCATACATAGACTCATCGATATAATGTGCTGCAAAACGCTCCCAAATATACTGAATGGCAATTTCATTTGGATGAATCAAATCTGCTTTATAAAATCGATAATCGCGCAACTCGTCCATGACGATTTCGTATACGGGAATATAGCTTACATTCGCATCTTGTAACTCATCTAAGGCTTGATGTAAAGCACCACATAAGATACTTTTACTGCGTTGATTGGCTGTAAATCCATCTTTTGTATGTCGCACAGGCGATATAGAACACCAAATTTGTGCTTCCACATTAACTGAACGAATCAGCTGCACAATAGCAGTATAACTCGCTATAACCTCTTCGTAAGAAAGCAATCGCTTTTCGAATTGGGTGTTGGGAATTTTATGGCAATTGGCAACTATTTCGCCTGTTTCCTTGAATACATAGACCCATGCTGTACCAAAAGTGAGCGTTATGAAACTACTTTCCTTTAACGCCAATTGTAAATCAAATAGTTTTACGTTTAATTTCGTTACAATATCTTCTTGTTCCAATTCATTTAAATCAGAATGCGCTGCAAAACAGCTCCATATTTCTTGGTGTTCAAAAACATCCGCCTCAGTAAATTCATACCCTTTCACTGCATACTCAACAACTTTTTCAATCGCCTTTGGATGAAATAAAATCCCAAAAGGATTACTCATCTGTTGAAATTGATACGTTTGAAACTTTTCTCCCATATTGACAGCGAAACACGAACCTAAACACAAAATTTTGTCGTCATACGTGATCTTTTTTCCAGTATGCATTAAAGGTACAACGGTACTAAAATTCATATCCAATAGCTTATTAAAGAAAAAAGATTCCTACGAATAGGAATCTTTTTATACATCTAAATTAGTTTAAATAATCAATAGCGTGACTGATTGCCTCTTTCATTCCCTCTGGATTTTTACCTCCTGCAGTAGCGAAGAACGCTTGTCCTCCTCCACCTCCTTGGATGTATTTTCCTAATTCGCGAACAATTTGCCCTGCATTCAATCCCTTTGTTTCTACTATTTCTTTGGAAACATAACAGGTCAGCATTGGTTTGTCATTTGCATTAGATCCCAATACCACATAGAGATTAGTCAACTCGCTTCCTAGTTCATAAGCTAAGTCTTTTGCTCCATTTGCATCTAAATCAACCTCAACCGCTAAGAAAGCTACTTCATTAATCATTTGAATTTGCGCTTTGAGCTCACCTTTCAAATTCTTTGCTTTCTCTTTCAACAATTGCTCTACTTGTTTTTTAAGTTTAGCATTTTCATCCTGAAGAGAAACTACTGCTTTCAAGGTATCTTGAGGATTTTTCAATACCGTCTTTAGCTCTTTTAATGTATTCTCTTGTTCTGTATAGAACGCTCTTGCTGCTTTATTTGTAATAGCTTCAATACGGCGAATACCCGCTGCCACAGCTCCTTCACTAACAATCTTAAACTGCCAAATATCGGCTGTATTTTGCACGTGAGTTCCTCCACAAAGCTCCATACTCTCACCAAATCGAATCGCGCGTACCTCATCGCCATATTTCTCACCAAACAAAGCCATTGCCCCTTCAGCTACCGCTTGTGCAAAAGGAATGCTACGTCTTTCGATTAGTGGTAATTGTTCGTGAATACGAGCATTTACAAATTCTTCAACTGCCTGTAACTCCTCTTCTGTTACTTTTGAGAAATGCGAGAAGTCAAAACGCAAATGCGTTGGCGACACTAAAGATCCCTTTTGCTCCACATGTGTACCTAAAATCGTACGTAATGCTTGGTGCAATAAGTGGGTAGCCGAGTGGTTTGCCATCGATTGCTTGCGCGCTTCTACATCTACTTTTGCCGTAAATGTTCCCTCTACATTAGCCGGTAAGGTTTTTACAATATGTAAAATTAAATTATTTTCTTTTTTGGTATCAATCACTTGAACAGATTCATTAGCAGATACAATTGCACCACAATCTCCTACTTGTCCTCCTCCTTCTGGATAGAATGGTGTAGCATCAAGCACTAACTGGAATAATTTTCCGTCCTTCTTGCTATCTACTTTTCTATAACGCGTGATTTTGACTTGATTTTCCAACTGATCATATCCAACAAATTGCTCTACATTTCCACCTATCAATACCGTCCAATCATCTGTAGAAACCTCTGAAGCAGCTCTTGAGCGCGTTTTTTGCTCATTCATTGCTGCTTCGAATCCTTTCTCATCTAATTCGAATCCTTTTTCTCTAAGAATTAACGCTGTTAAGTCAATTGGAAATCCGAAAGTATCGTATAATTCAAAAGCTTTTGCACCGTCTACAACTTTTCCATTCGTTTTCTCAATTACTTGATCCAACAAATGCAACCCTTGTTCCAAGGTACGCAAGAACGATGCCTCTTCTTCTTTGATTACGTTCTCAACTAGTGTTTTTTGAGATACAATTTCTGGGAAGAAAGCCCCCATCTGTACCGATAGCACCTCAACCAATTGATAAATAAAAGGTTCTTTTGTTCCTAAAAAGGTAAATCCGTAGCGAATCGCACGACGCAAAATACGTCGGATTACATACCCAGCGCCATTGTTTGATGGCAACTGTCCGTCTGCAATAGCAAAAGCAACAGCACGTACGTGATCTACAACAACACGAATCGCAATATTTACTTTATTTTGTTGTTCAGTTATATCTTTTACGGTATTATCCGTATACTTTAATCCTGTAATTTCTTCTACTTTTCGGATCAACGGTGTGAATACATCCGTATCATAATTAGAAGTCACCCCTTGCATAGCCATACACAAACGCTCAAAGCCCATTCCCGTATCTACGTGTTGTGCAGGTAATTTTTCCAAAGATCCATCTGCTTTGCGGTTGAATTCCATGAATACGTTATTCCAAATCTCCACTACTTGTGGGTGATCCGCATTAACCAAAGAAAAACCAGAAACAGCGGCTCTTTCCGCATCAGTGCGCAAGTCAATGTGAATTTCAGAACAAGGTCCACAAGGCCCTTGATCTCCCATCTCCCAGAAATTATCTTTTTTATTTCCTAAGATGATGCGATCTTCAGATACATATTGCTTCCAAAGATCAAAAGCTTCTTGATCAAAAGGTACGTTTTCCGATGGGTTACCCTCAAAAACAGAAACATATAAACGATCTTTTTCTAATTTCAACACATCCGTTAAGAACTCCCATGCCCAAGCGATTGCTTCTTTTTTAAAGTAATCACCAAATGACCAGTTACCCAACATTTCAAACATGGTGTGGTGATATGTATCAAACCCCACATCCTCTAAATCGTTGTGCTTTCCAGAAACGCGTAAACATTTTTGAGTATCTGCAATACGCTTGCTTTTCGGTGTGGCGTTTCCTAAAAAATATTCTTTAAACTGGGCCATCCCAGAGTTGTTAAACATTAAAGTCGGATCGTCTTTCAAAACAATCGGTGCGGAAGGAACAATTAAATGTCCTTTTTCTTCAAAAAAGTTTAAAAACTTCTGACGAATTTCTTGTGATTTCATATTTTCGGAAACTAATATTTTTTATTCAACATCTAAATATCGAACTATTTGTTTTTTAAAAAAAACCTCGTTTAGAAACAAAATGTGTTAATTTTTTATTTCCATTTGACCTTTAATCCAACATTAAACCAAAACATTGTTTAAATTTGTTGTTTAATGCCTTTTAAAATCAATTCAAGGTGTTTACAAAATTAGTGCAAAAATAGTGTTTTTTAAATTATGGCTAAGGTAAAATATTATTACGATTCTGAAAAGTTAGCGTTTCACAGAATACGTCCCAAATCTTCGAAGCGAATCGTAAACGTATTGTTATTCATGCTATCTGCGGCGGCATTTGGTTTATTGGGTTTATTTATCTTAATCAACTCGAATATTCTAGCCACACCTAAAGAAAAAACATTGGAAAGAGAAGTTGCCGAATTTAAGACCAATTATACCTTACTCAACAAAAAAATTGATCTAATAGCGGAAGTATTGGATGAATTAGAAGCGAGAGATAACGAAATATACAGAGCCTATTTCAATACGGCTCCTATTCCAGAAGAACAACGCAAAGCGGGATTAGGGGGATTAAACCGGTACAAGGAGTTTAAAAATTTACAAAATGAAAAGCTTCTTCGTTTAACGACCGAAAAAATAGACATCATTGCCAAACAAACGGCAATACAATCGCGTTCTTTAGATGATATCATCAACCTGGCCAAAGGGAAGGAGAAACTTTTATCAGCCATTCCGGCTATTCAACCAGTAAAAAACGAAAGTTTAAAACACATGGCATCTGGTTATGGATACCGAAGTGACCCTTTTACAAAGATCAAAAAGTTTCACTCAGGAATGGATTTCTCCGTTAACATCGGAACTCCGATTTACGCAACGGGAGATGGAAGAGTAACTAGAGCAAATAATCAGCTGTCCGGCTATGGTAATTTAATTGAAGTAGAACACGGTTATGGATATCAAACGCGTTACGCACACTTAAGCAAGTACAATGTCAAGGAGGGACAAACGGTAAAAAGAGGAGATATTATTGGTTATGCGGGTAGTACTGGCCGAAGCTCCGGTCCACACTTACACTACGAGGTGCACTACAAAGGCAATCCTGTTAATCCGTTGAATTATTACTATGGCGATATTTCAGCCAAAGAATTTGAGTTATTATTACAAGAAGCGAACCACGAAAATCAATCTTTAGACTAATGAAAGTTAATTTACCTGAAAAGAGATACTACAGCATTGGCGAATTAGCCAAAGCTTTTGACGTCAATACGTCTTTGATCCGCTTTTGGGAAAAAGAATTTGACATTATTAAACCTAAAAAAAATGCGAAAGGCAATCGCATGTTCTCCCAACAGGATGTCAAGAACTTTGAGCTCATTTATCACTTGGTGAAAGAGCGAGGTTTTACCTTAGATGGCGCGAAGGATCAATTAAAGCTGAAGCCGAAAGAAGCCGTTGACAACCTAGAGATTATCAAAAAATTGGAATACATAAAAGAAACCTTAATAAATATTAAAAACGAACTCTAAAAAAAAAGAAACAAATGAAAAAAGTCTTACCTATCATCATCGTATTAGTTGTCCTTATTGGTGGATACTTTTTATTATCGATGAATTATCAAAACACTGCCTTAGGTTACAAACAAGCCGTTGACAAATCATGGGCGGATGTAGAAGGTGCCTATCAACGAAGAAACGACCTTATTGGAAACTTAGTTGAAACGGTAAAAGGGGCTGCCGATTTTGAAAAATCCACATTAGAAGCTGTTGTAAGCGCTAGAGCAAAAGCAACTTCTGTTTCTATTGATCCAACAAATATGACAGAATCACAATTAGCTAATTTCCAACAATCACAATCAGGTGTTTCTAGTGCATTAGGTCGTTTATTGGTTACTGTTGAAAAATACCCTGATTTAAAAGCCAACCAAAACTTCTTAAAACTACAAGATGAATTGGCGAGCACAGAAAATCAGATCTTCACTCAACGTTCTCGTTTTAATGAAGCCGTACAAGGGTACAACGGTTACATTTTAAAAGTACCGAATAAATTCTTTTTAAGTGGTTATGCTGAAAAGCCTTTCTTTAAAGCAGAAGCTGGAGCAGAACAAGCGCCTAAAGTAAAATTCTAATTGATGATGCAACTAATTCGTCAATTTCTAAGTCCTTCGGATGAACAGGAAATTATAGAAGCCATTGCGCAAGCGGAGAAGAACACGACAGGAGAGATTCGCGTTCACATCGAGACAACGTCAACCAAAGAGCCTTATACGAGAGCTCAAGAAGTTTTTTTTGAATTAGCTATGGATAAAACCACGCATGCTAATGGCGTTCTGTTTTATATCTGTTTAAAATCTAAAGCTTTTGTTATCTTGGGAGACAAGGGAATTGATCAACGTGTAAAAGCAGAACAATTTTGGGAAGGCACTAAAGAGCTTGTCATTAACCACTTTAAACAGGGGTTATACAAACAAGGTTTGATTTACGGCATACTCAAAGCAGGTAGTCAACTAAAAGTAAATTTTCCTTCTCAAGGGGAAAGTAAAAATGAACTATCAAACGAAATATCAAAAGCTTAACTCAACATGCAAAAACGAAGAAACAACGTCTTATCATTTGTAGTATTTGCTTTCATTTTCCTTTGTTCGCAAATCAATTATGCGCAATTTACTATTCCCGATAAACCTAAGAAAAGCGAGCAAACGTCTGTTTATGATTACGCTCAAATTCTAAGTAGTCAACAAAGCACGGCCTTAGAACAAAGGCTAGTTGCTTACAGCAAGGAAACCTCAACGCAAATTGTCGTGATTACGATTCCTTCTTTGCAAGGGGAGAGTATTGGTATTTTAGGTCCTAAATGGGGGCAAACCTGGGGTATTGGACAGAAAGACAAAGGCAATGGGGTATTAATCTTGCTTGCAGCACAGGAAAGACAAATTGGCATCTATCCAGGTTATGGTGCAGAAGTTCAAATAACAGCAGGACAAGGGGGAGAATTGATACGCAATCGAATCATTCCGGAATTCAAGAAAGGAGATTACTACGCTGGATTAAATGAAGGGGTGACCGGGATCACAGAAATGCTCGCGGGAACGTATCAATCGGATGCTCGTATGGATGGAGATAATGAAATCGGTGGATTACTTTGCGTTTTCGTCATTCTTGCTTTAATTATTGGGACGATTTTATTCAAAAATAAAAACAACAATGGAGGTTCCGGTGGCAATTCTAGTCATCGCGGCTTCTTAGATGATCTAACCAGCATGGTCATACTCAGCAACCTAGGCAGAAGCTCAGGTGGAGGTGGCTTTGGCGGAGGAGGAAGCTTCGGAGGCGGCGGCGGTTTTGGCGGTGGCTTCGGGGGCGGAGGTTTCTCTGGGGGTGGATCTAGTGGAAGCTGGTAATTCCATACATGATAAAAAAAGCGGTTGTTTGAGTCAAACAACCGCTTTTTTTATCTTCTCCCCATTCGCATCATCCCTCCACCTCTATTTCCTCCTCTATTTCCTCGCATTTCTTTTCCGCCAAACCCCTTTAGACTATAAGTCAAAGAAAACATAACATAGCGCTTTAAAACCAAGCTTTCTGAATCTACAATAGAAGTAGCATCAATCGTACGTCTTGAACTTGTATTCTGATTCAATACATCATAAATTTTTACTTTTGCCTTGAATCGATCGTGAAAAAATTCATAGGCCAAGCTGACATTCCACATATAAAAATCACGGTTATAACCACTGGCAATCTGTGAATTGTAAGTATAATTAAAATCATTCCCTATCGTAAATTTACGCGGCCAATATAGTATAGTTTCCAATGAAGCATTGTGAATATAATTACTTGCTCGATCAACATTGAAGTTCTTGTAACTCGACCAATTTGTGTTGTAATTATAGGAGGGTGAAATTCTAAACAACTCGCCATAATCAACATTAACATACACGCGTGGACTAAGACTATTGGAGATTGCATCGTAAATCACTCCATCAATATACCCCTTTTGTACACTTTGATTGTAGCGCAGGTTCAGCCCATAACGCAAGTTCAGTTCCTCCCATTTAGCTGAGCGATACCACGACCCATTTAAAGACCAACTATAGGCTCCTGATAGGTTTTTGTAGGTGGATATACTCTTGCGATCTTCGTCGTAATCAACAGCATGGACAATGCTATTATTTAAGATGTTGACATTTCCATAAATAGAATAGCCTGAACGCGTTTGAAAATCATAGGATCTATAACTCAAGGTCATGGCATGACTACCTGTCGGTCGCAAGTCTGGATTCCCCACAAACGTATGCAAGGGATTGCTGACATCTACGATATCCAAAAGCTCTGTCGCACGTTGATAGGTGACGTTGTAATTGTACATCAACCAAAACATTTTCCCTTTTGATCGTGTATATCGCAGGTTCAATAGTATATTGGGATCGATATACTTTTTATCTAGGGCGTAATTTTCTTTATTATACAGCGCCTCTACGCTGTTTTTAACCAGCTGAGTTGACGTATTAAAATCGGCGTAAAATTTCTTATGTGTAAAATTAAAGCCAACATAAGGGTTCACCGTTGTACGTACAGTGACATAGCGATTAGTTTGTAAACTATTCAGATCCGTATAATCTTGGGTTGACTCGTTGTAATCAAATACTTTGGCATCTGTAATGGTTTGATTTCGATCCCAACTAGTTCCGAGTAACATGGTTAGGGAATCCGTTATCGGCTGACTGTATTCGAAAGTGATAGCATAAGAATCATTAGCGTTATGTTGTTGCTGGTATTGACGACGTATATCTTCCTCTTGTTCTGATTTGTAAAAACGAGTGACCGATTCTTGCAAGATATCGCTTGTGTTCATGCTGTTTGCATTTCTGAACTCCAGCGTAAAAAACTGTCGATCTCTTTTTAGCTTGCGCATATACCGCATTGCATTCGCAAAACTATTACTATCCCCTTTACTTCGAGCATGAGATTGACTATCGTTTAATAACTCCCCAACCTCATCGAGCGCTTGAGAGGACGAACTTGTCACCGAACTCGAATAGTTTGTTTGAAAAGTTGGCGTGATATAAAAGGAATCTTTTTCTCCAATATAATCAATAGACATATTCGCTGAATGCCCTTCTGAATCGTTAGTAGAACCCGAATCAGAATTAGTTGTAAACTCACCTGAAGGTAAAAATTGAGTTACTGTGGATCGATTTTTACTGTCTGTATCAGAAAAATTATAGTTGTAACTGCCATTTACCTTTAGTTTATCCGAAAAATCCTGTACAAAATTAACCCCTAACATTCTCGATTCAGTAATACCACCCGAACTTTTCCCCATGCGCATATTGTCGAAGACTTCATCCATAGAAAACCCCATGGCATTAATATTATTGGCAGATCCGATAACGTTAAGCTGGGTTTTATCAAAAAAGGTATTGAAGAACAAACTTCCTTCATAGCGTTCATCCGACCCATATCCACCAGTTATCTTTCCAAAATACCCTTTATTGTTTGCCTCATCAATCGTTATATTAATACTGGCATCATCTGATTTCGCACGTTCGCCTGTAAATTTTTCCTTTTTAGTTTTCTTATCCGTTACTTGAATTTTATTGATAATTTCTGCTGGAAGATTTTCTAAAGCGATTTTTCCATCTTCACCAAAAAAGGGTTTTCCATTCACTAATATTTCATTTACTTGCTTCCCATTAACCGTAATTTTTTTATTCTCATCAATTTGAAGTCCGGGTAATTGCTTTAACAGTTGCTCTAGGTTGGCATCCGGACGAACTGCAAAAGAAGAAGCATTAAATTCAAGGGTGTCTCTTTTTACGCGAATTGGAGGGATATCAGCAGTGATTACTAATTCTTCTAGACTTGTAATCAACTCCTGCAATTGGATTGTCCCTAAGTGATAGGTTGATTCCCCAGTGTTTTCAATAGGCTTACTATAGGGATTAAATCCAACCATACTCGCTTTAAAAAGCACTTTTTCTTCAGGCAGTTTTACCTTTAGCTCAAAATTACCCTCTGCATTAGACATACTATACTCTAACACAGCGTTGTCTTTTTCTTTGACGATATAGACCGTCACAGCCTCTAAAGGATTTTTCACGCTATCAGTAAGTTTTCCTTGAATACTAACCGTAGCTTGACTGAATACAGCCTGAACAAACAAGACGGTTAACCAGCAAATTATTTTTTTCATAGTAACAAAAAACGGTCTTTGTTCTTCCAAACAAAGACCGTATATTTTAGTATAATTACAATTATTTTTGTCTAAAATAGATGTCAATAGGCACACCACTAAAGTCATATATTTCACGTAATTTATTCTCAACAAACCTTTTGTAAGGATCTTTAATGTATTGAGGTAAATTCGCAAAAAACACAAATTGAGGTGATGGCGTCGGCAGCTGCATACAATATTTAATCTTGATATACTTACCTTTTATCGCAGGTGGGGGTGTATGCTCAATGATTGGTAACATTGTTTCATTAAACTTCGAAGTAGAAATTCTGTTCTTTCTATTTTCATAAACTTGAACTGCTGTTTCTAATGCTTTCAATAAACGCTGTTTTGTTATTGTAGATGTAAATACAATAGGTACATCCGTAAATGGAGCAATACTTTCGCGTATTTTATCCTCAAATTGCTTTGACGTTAGTGTTTCCTTATCAATCAAGTCCCACTTATTCACTAAAATAACAATTCCTTTTCTATTTTTCTCTGCTAACCAGAAAATATTTTGATCTTGTCCTTCAAATCCTCTTGTTGCATCAACCATCAAAATACAAACATCACTGTGTTCAATGGCGCGAATAGAGCGCATAACAGAATAGAATTCTAAATCTTCTTTTACTTTTGTTTTTCTACGGATACCCGCTGTATCCACTAAGTTAAAGTCAAATCCAAACTGAGTAAAACGCGTATCGATAGCATCTCTCGTTGTTCCTGCTATATCCGTTACGATATAGCGATCCTCTCCAATCAAAGCATTGATAAAACTTGATTTTCCAGCATTTGGTCGTCCTACGACGGCAAAACGAGGTAATTCACCATCTTCACTTTCTTCTCTTACCTCTTCTTCGGGTAATACTTTAATAACCTCATCCAATAAGTCACCTGTTCCACTACCACTCATTCCTGCAATTGGATAAATTTCACCCAATCCTAAATTATAGAATTCATAGGTGTCTTCCATGCGTTTTCCACTATCAACTTTATTGACAGCTACAAAAACAGGTTTTGTCTCACGGTGTAATAGCTTAGCGACTTCCGCATCCATTGGCGTAATTCCTTCTTCTACATCAACGACAAATATAATAACATCCGCCTCGTCAATAGCTAAAGCTACTTGGCGTCTGATTTCTTCTTCAAAAACATCATCCGAACCTTTGATATATCCTCCAGTATCAATCACAGAGAACTCTCTTCCGTTCCATTCCGATTTGCCGTAGTTTCTATCACGAGTCACCCCGCTAACCGAATCTACAATTGCCTCTCTCCTTTGAATCAATCGATTAAAGAAAGTGGATTTTCCTACGTTTGGTCTCCCAACTATGGCTACTATACTACTCATAAACTATTTAAATATGTCGCAAAGTTACAATTTCAATGCAATATTTGACGGTATTATTTAATTTCTCTATTTTTTTTGATTGTATCCGAAACGTTTCAATTGATAATCGCTCGACCTCCAATCTTTATTCACCTTGACAAACAATTCTAGGTGAACTTTTTTGGCGAAGAATTTTTCCATCTCTTCACGGGCAGCGATACCTACTTTTTTCAAAGCAGCACCTTTATGGCCAATCAAGATTCCCTTTTGTGTGTCGCGCTCAACCATGATAATGGCTTTGATGCGAATAATTTCCTCTTCTTCTTTAAATTCCTCTGTTTCTACTTCTACAGCGTAAGGAATCTCTTTTTCGTAATTCAATAAGATCTTCTCTCGTATAATTTCATTGACAAAGAAGCGCTCTGATTTATCTGTCAAAGCATCTTTCGCATAAAATGGTGGAGATTCAGGTAGTAATTCAATAATGCGATCGTAAACTGCTTGTGTATTGAATTTCTCTAATGCAGAAATAGGAAAAATCTCTGCATTAGGCACCTTAGACTTCCACAATTCCACTTGTTCTTCTAATTGTTGTTGATTCGATTTATCGATTTTATTCAACAACAGCAAAATTGGCACTTTAGAGTGGATAATTCGATTAAAAAAAGCCTCGTCTTTCAATTCTTTTTCCCCCACTTCAACCATATAGATCAGTACATCCGCGTCTTCAAAAGCAGATTTAACAAAATCCATCATCGACGCTTGTAACTCATAAGCTGGTTTAATAATACCAGGTGTATCAGAAAATACAATTTGATAATCCTCTTCATTTACAATTCCCAAAATACGATGTCTTGTTGTTTGCGCTTTTGAAGTTATTATTGATAATCGCTCTCCCACTAATGCATTCATTAGGGTTGATTTCCCTACATTGGGATTACCTATAATATTCACAAATCCAGCTTTATGTGCCATAAAAATATATTTTTCACTACAAAGGTAGTTTTTATCAATGAGATAGTTGTAAAAAAAAGAAAGAACTCGACGTAATTCCTTCTTCCTTCGTTTTTATACAGCAGTAAATTTTGATTTATATCCAATTTTACTAGCTTTATGCTTTTTAAAGTGAATATAGAGCATGATAAATGAAAACCAAAAACACTGGTCTAAAGTAGAGTATTTACACGAAACCGTAACAAATCCCAATATACATGTCAAAGGTAAAACGAGTTATTACAGTCCGGCTTGGAGTGGATCCTTTGAAGAGAGTGTTGTGCGTTACTTATATGGAGACTCTTATAGTAGCAATCAGTGGGAACCTGCCTGGCCTATTGATCAGTTGCATATAGGATCCTATGCCTGTATTGCAGCTGAAGCTGTAATTCTAATGGGTGGAAATAATACACATCGCACCGATTGGTTTAGCCTATATCCTTTTATAGAAACAATTGTAGATTCTTATGAAGGGAAAGGTGATACAATTATTGGTGATGGTGCATGGATTGGAATGCGCGCCATGATCATGCCTGGCATTGCAATTGGTGAAGGAGCGATTATAGCCTCAGGAGCAATAGTAACAAAAGATGTTGCCCCTTATACCCTTGTTGCAGGAAATCCAGCCAAACCCATTAAAACGAGATTTGACGAAAAGACCATAACACGATTACTTCAATTAAACCTATACAATTGGGAAGAAGCAAAGTTCAAGGCATTACAGTCTTATATTACCGCCAATAACATAAATCTATTAGAAGAACAAAGTCAATTATACGATCAATTGAATCCATCGACTAAATAAAGTAAAAAAAATAACCTAGACATACTCCTACCGCACAGCACATTACAACCAAATTAACTGTCTCAACCTCGAACAATCAAAAGATTTTGTTTCATTTACTTGTTTTGTACTGATATTAGTTTGTATCTTTGTACCACAATAGCGCGGGATAGAGCAGTAGGCAGCTCGTCGGGCTCATAACCCGAAGGTCACAGGTTCGAGTCCTGTTCCCGCTACTAAACAGGACAAATGAAATTGATTTTCATTTGTCCTGTTCTTTTTTAGGGCTAATTCGTTGTTTATCTGAAAGATATAGTTTGCGATTATGTTCATTCGGGCGGTTCGATAAGTTTTTCCGTCAAACTCCAATTTTTCGGGGAATATCGAACCAATTATACCTCTCCTTGTATTGATTTCGCCTTCGCTGTACATTTTAGGAATGTTTTCTATATACTTTAAAGCCCTGTCCAAAGACTTTTCTATATTGATTTTCTTGGCATCAGAACCGTCCTTGCTCAACTGTTCTTCCAGACTTTCAAGTCGTGTCTTGCACTCATCTTTAATTTCAAGGTATTCCTCATCATCAATAATTTCAGATAGCAGTTTGTTGCGTGCTACTGATAACCTTGCATTCAATTTATCTATTTCCTGTACAATCTGTTTCTTTTCGTCAAACGGATTCTTTACAAATTTCTTGTAGTTATCTAACAGCAGTCTTTTCACTATTTGGGCAGAACCGTTTAAAGCAAACTGTCGCATTCCTTTTTCAAAAATATCGTTGGCAACTTCGGCTTTCTGACGGAAACCACAGGAAGAAACACAATGATAGTAGTAATATCGGCTTGTCCTTCCTTTGGAAGCACTTCCTGTCAGGTTGCGACCACATTCGGGACATACCAAGAAACCCCGCAGGGGCAGGTTCTCATCTGAAAGTATTTTGGTATTGGGACGTTCCACCCTTTTGTTTCCGTCCAATATCAGTTGCACCCTGTCAAAAAGTTCTTTGGATATAAGCGGTTCGTGCTGACCCTGTACCAAATGTGCTTCTTCGTCCTTGAATTTGGCAATGAATATCTTTCCATAGTACAGAGGATTACGTATGGCTACGTGGAAAGCACTTCGGCTTATAGTTGTATTGTACAACATATTCATTTTTTGTCGTACTTGGTCACAGGCAAACACGCCTTTTGCTATTTCGTTGAAAGCCCAACGCATAGCTGATGCTTCAGGTTCTTTTGGGGCAATGTATTTTCGTCCGTCCTCTTTGCTTCTGTTGATATATCCAAAAGGTGCTCTACCCATTAAACGCCCTTCTTTCCTTGCCCTACGCATACCGTAAAACGTATTCAATGCCCTGCGGTCATTTTCCACTTCGGGAGCGGACAGATATATCGCAAGCATCATCTTGTTTTCAGGAATGGAAAGGTCTAAAGGCTGTTCTACCGCTTGTGGTTCTATGCCAAGTTTGTTAAGTGTGCTAATCATCTGATAGGCATCACCTGCATTACGGCTAAACCTATCCCATTTGGTAAACAGGATAAGGTTGGTCTTTGAACTTCTCTTTTTAAGACTGTTCAATAATCTTGTCCATTCGGGTCGGTTAAAGGTTTTGGCGGAATGGTCTTCGTAGATAACCTGTCCAACAGCAATCTTATTGGTCGCACAGTACCTTTTCAGACGTTCCTCTTGGTCACGCTGTGAATATCCCTTGTCTGCCTGTTCGTCCGTGGAAACTCGTATATATAAATCGGCTCTTTTCATAGCTAATCTTTTTGAGTGGGTATTAATGTTTTGTGGGATTAGCTAAAGTACGAAATAAATCATTCGGTATCAAAGCATTCACGGATAATTATCATTGTGAGGTTGTACAGAAACTCCATAATCAGTTCGGCTTTTTCCTGTTCCACATCAATACCGACCTCACGGAGAAGTACCATTGCTTCTTCGATAGGTATTTTATCTATTTCTTTTCTCTCCTGCATCGCCTAACTTTTTTGTCCCAGCTAAATTAGTCGGGTAAGCAAGTCAGGCTTCCAATGTTGTAGTCAAAGGTTGCATTTGGCGTGCAGTTGCCAAATACTCGGGTTTTTGGTTTTATTTTGGGCGTGCCACCGATTGCATTTTCACAACGCTCCAAAACCCCAACGCAAAAATGCAATCGCTGTCGGGCTATCCGCTACAAGTCCTCGCTCCGTTGCACTTCGCTGTGGGCTTTCCGCTTCTATCCCTCACGCAAAAACGGACGGCAATAGAAATAATTGTTTAATTTTGTGAATGAAAAAGTCTGTTTTTTTTCATTAAACCGCAAAAGATAATTTCAATTTTTAAATGGTAAAACCCCAAAGAAAAAGTATAATATTTGTCCTAATCGTTACCGCCTTGGATACGACAGGATTAGGAATTATCTATCCCGTTTTACCACAACTTATAGAAGATTTAGCAAATACGGATATCAGTAAAGCGGCAACGTATGGAGGTTGGCTAACTTTTGCATATGCGTTAATGCAGTTCTTTTTTGCACCTGTTTTAGGAAATTTGAGCGATAGATATGGCAGGAGGTCGGTTTTGCTGGTTTCTTTATTAGGTTTTACGATTGATTACCTATTTCTCGCATTCGCACAAAATATAATTTGGCTTTTCATAGGTCGAATAATTGCAGGAATAACAGGAGCAAGTTATTCGGTTGCAGCGGCTTCAATCGCAGATATAAGCACCGATGAAAATAGAACGAAAAATTTTGGATATATAAACGCCGCTTACAGTTCGGGCTTAATCATCGGACCAGTAATCGGTGGATTGCTCGGGCAATTTGGCACACATATTCCTTTTATTGCGGCGGCTATTTTAAGTTTTGGAAATTTTGTTTTTGGCTATTTTGTATTTCCTGATACATTGGAAAAATCCGATAGAAGAAAATTTGAATTAAAACGTGCCAATCCTTTTGGAGCTTTTAAGCATTTAAGCAAGTTTCCAACAATAATGTCGCTTATTGTAGCAATGTTCTTAATGGCAATTGCAGGGCATAGTATGCCAAGTATTTGGGCATATTTTACTATTGAAAAATTTGATTGGAATGCGGAGTTAATAGGTTATTCATTAGCCTTTTTAGGCTTACTTTCAATTATCGTTCAATCTTGGTTTGTGGGAATATTAGCCAAAAGACTTGGCGATGATAAAATGACCATTTTTGGATTGTTATTCTCAATCATAGGATACTTACTTATCGCATTTTCAAATGTGGAATGGCTTCTTTTTCCGGCAATGGTTATCAATGTGATTGGAAGTGTACAGAGAACGGGATTTCAAAGTATCATTTCTTCCCAAGTATCAAAAAGCGAACAAGGGGAATTGCAAGGAGGTTTAAGCAGTCTTCTTGGTTTGGCTACCATTATTGCCCCACCATTATTGACAATGGTTTTTACATATTTCACAAAAGATAAAAATTCAGACATTTATTTTGCAGGAGTACCGTATTTGATTGCATTGTTTTTGACAATAATAAGTTTGATTATAATGCTTACAAATTACAAAAGCAGAAAAACTATCCCCAAAAAAGAATAAAAAGGTAGCAAAGGTAAGGCGACACCCACCGCACCACCCAACCAAAAGACTACGGCATAATGGCACGGCAAAGAAGGTTACCCTGCCACCCTTCGGGACTTATTCCGTTTCCTTTTGGTTTTTCCGCCTGTCCGCCTTGATTGAACGGCTTTCTTTTTTTTCTGTTTTTTTCTTTTGGAAACAATTTTAAGAAGAAGAAACGCACCACCCACCAACGCACCGCTATCAAAACAACGGCTTGTGCTTTTGGTTATAGATTTCCTTAATCAACTCCCCGAACTCCTGAAAATGGTATTCGATAATGTTGTCCAGATACGCATAAATCGTCAGTTTGTCAATGCCCATAATATTGGTAAGCCTGTTGAACGTATCGTGGTGTTCCTGCCGAACATAGACCGATTTGCCTTTGCTTGCCGTTGTCGTAGGGATTTTAAAGAACTGTCCGCAATAATCCTCTTTGGTCAGCTTCTTTGGCTTTGAGGTCGTTCTTTTGGTATTACTTGCAGTCGGTTTTGTATCTTCCGTTTCTACGGATTTTTCGTCTGCGGTAAAGTCGTCCCGAGGTGTTACGGTTTGCTGTTCCTGTTGGGGATTTTTCTTGTCGTTACCGATAATCATTTCCATAAAATCCTGTTCTTCGGGTTGCGGTTTTTTGTCGTTTTCGTGTATCATATCATTTAATTTTAATGTTATCTCAAATTAGCTGTTTGGTTACCTGAACAGTCAGTTGCATATACTGTTGTACCTATGCATCTGCATACTCTTAATTAACTGTTTCATTAGCTGAAAAATCCGTAATTCATCTGCAATCAATCACGCAAATTTGCTGTCGGGATTTATGCTGATTAGTTACTTCATTAAGACTCTAACCAATCAGCCAGCTAACCATACAAAGGAAATAAAAGCAATCCCAATCCGCATAAACGTGGCAGTCAGTGGCACTATTTGGCGTTCATTGTCGTGGTTGTAAATCGCTGTTATTCAAATAGTCTTGTCGAACTTTGTAAACGGAAGCGGTTGTTTTTTTCGGCTAACTCCAATCCGTTTGCAAAACGGATTTTTCTGAACTCCTGTTCAGAGCAAGTTATCTTTTGAGGTACTCGAAATGAATTTCAGTACCTCAAAAGCACTTGCCCTTGCAGGGGGCTGAAAACCGCTCCGAAGTCGCAGTTTTGGTTTAACATTAAAATGGATTTATTATGGAAGAAAAGAACAGTAAGCAGATTAGGAAAACAGGTAGAAAACCGAAGAACGACCCTGCCGTACATCGGTATTCCATTAACCTGAATGCAGAGGAAAACACCAAGTTCCTTGCCCTGTTTGACCAATCAGGAATGAACGTAAAGGCACATTTCATTACAGCCTGTATCTTTCAGAAGACGGTAAAGACCGTAAAAATTGATATGAATGCGGTAGAATACCACACAGGATTGACCAAATTTTTCGGTCAGTTTCGGGGAATAGCAACCAATTACAATCAGATTGTAAGATTATTGAACGCCAATTTTTCGGAGAAAAAAGCATCTGCATATCTCTATAAATTGGAAAAGCAGACAGCAGAAATGAAAGAACTATTGCTAAAGGTTTTAATTCTTACCGACAGATTTGAAAAGAAATATCTAAATAAAGAGTGAAATTATGATTGCAAAAATCGGAAAAGGGAGCAATATGTACGGAGCGATTTTGTACAATCAGCAGAAAGTGGAAACGGAAAACGGAGCGATTTTGTTGCTGAACAAGATACCCGACACAATGAATGGCAGGTATTCTGTAGCGTATTTCAATAAATGTTTTGAGCCTTATTTGTCGGCAAACATCAAAACGGAAAAGACAGTACGGCATATTTCATTGAACCCTGACCCGAAAGACAAGGTTAGCGATGAACAGTTTACGGAAATGGCACAGGAATATATGGAACGTATGGGCTATGGCAATCAGCCTTATATTGTTTTCAAACATACGGACATTGACCGAACGCATATCCATATCGTTTCAACCTGCGTGGGCATTGACGGCCGGAAAATCCCCGATGATTACGACCACCCACGTTCAATGGCAATCTGTCGGGATTTGGAGCAGAAATACAACCTGCACAAAGCCACCGAGCAGGAACAGAAACAAGCCGACAAGATTTTCAAAAAGGTAGAACAGCAGAAAGGCGATATTAAAAGTCAAATGGCTTCAGTAATACGTCATTTGCCGAAGTATTATCAATACACCAATTTGGGAACGTACAATGCGTTACTTTCTCTTTTCAATATCACAGCAGAGGAAGTCAAAGGCGAACGGAACGGTCAGACCGTAAACGGATTGGTCTATATGGCATTGGACGAGAACGGGAACAAGGCAAACAATCCGTTCAAAGCATCGCTTTTCGAAAAAGATGCAGGGATTTTGGGATTGCAAAAGCACTTCGAGCAGTCCAAAGATAAAATGAAAACCAGCCCTGCAAGGTCTGTATTAAAGAACACCGTTGAATTAGCAATACACACCACAACCAACGAAAGTGAATTTAGAAAACAATTGACCGAACAGGGTATTAATACAGTTGTAAGACGTAATAGTGAAGGACGGATTTACGGTATAACGTTTATCGACCACGAAAGCCGTAGCGTTTGGAACGGTTCGCAATTGGATAGAAATCTCTCGGCAAACGTATTTAACGATTGGTGGAACAACGGCAACAAACCTGAACTGAAAACACAGGATAACCCTGTTTCCAAAACGAATACAATGGACAACCAACCAACGAAAGACTTCTTTGAGTTTATCCCACAGAAACACTCGCCTAATTTCGATTTGGGATTGTTCAGTCTGTTACCCGATGCACAGGGTGTGGATTATGAGGAAGAACAGTTTGCCAAACGAATGAAGAAAAAGAAGAAACGCAGGAGGTTGTAAGTACAATGGAAAATTTGTTTGAACAAAAAAAGTTAATCTACCTATTAGTAGATAGAAATTTATATCTTTGCTTTATGGAAACAAAAGAAAAAATAGTAACCGAAGCCATAACATTTATCACGACAAGAGGGACAAATGCTTTTAGTTACAAGGATATATCTAAAGAAATTGGCATTAAAACTTCTTCCATCCATTATTATTTTCCGACGAAAAATGATTTGATTGTAGCTGTTTTAGAACATGTTATTCAAAAAAATAAAGAAGACAGAAAACGAAACAATTACAGCAATATGAAATCGGCTTTAAGGGGTTATATAGATGAACATGTCTTAATAAGAGAGCAAAATAAAGTCTCAGTAATTGCTGCATTAGCGGCAGATATAAACACTTTAGAGCCTCAAATCAAAGCGATATTAAACAACTATATAGAAGAAGAGATAGATTACTTAGCACAAATTCTGAATAAAGGAGAAAAAGAAAACTTATTCGTTTATAAAGCAACTCCACGTATTCAGGCTTTAATGATATTGACAAATTTATTGGCTATTTCAAGAATATCGATGATAACGAAGGAAATATATTTTGAAGACGTAGCCCGACAAATAATAATTGACATAGAACTCATTTAAACTTTTAGCAAGATAAGTGCAAAAGCCAAATAATGCCAATTCAACCAGGAATTGTCCAAAGTGTCGAATCTGATTAGAAGCGTTCTGAAGCTGTCCATCCAAGCAAAAGTTCTTTCGTTAACAAATCTTTGGTCGTAAACATCTTGATTGAAAAATCGTTTTTTTCCTCTTTTCTTTCCTTTTCTATTTCGCTTATTTTCAACAATATTGGCAATCATCTTTCGTCTGTGAATAGCTCTCCTTAATTTCTTGGAATCAAACCCTTTGTCTGCATTTTGAATGCTGTTTTGAACACATATTCCACTTTTCTTCAAATCTTTGATCATCTGTGCATATTGTGGAACTATTTGGTACAAATCATTGTGATTTCCACTGATGATTCCACCATTGGCAATGGGTATGCCTCTGCCATCGGTCATAATCAAAATATTAGAAGTCCGACCTCTCTTTCTGTGTTGGTAAGCAACGCTCTGTGCTGATTTTTTAACCAAACTATGTGTGCCATCGAGGTTCAATTTCTCGGTGTCCAATTTATCTTTCTGTATTTCCAAATACGTTTCAAACATTTCTTTAAAAACACCCATTTTACTCCATTTCCGGCAGTAATAATAAACCGTTTGCCAAGAAAATGGTGGCTTACAACATTCTATATCAACAAATAAGAAACTCCACTGACAGCCCGTTTTGAGTTTATGGACGATACATTTGAAAATATCCGCCATATCAAACTGACTGGAAAATCCTCTTTTATTTTTCGGAATAAAGCATAAAATGCAGTTTTCTATTAGCTCTTTTTGTAAATTTGTGTACTTGCAGTTCACCGAATTGTAATTTATTGGTTGTCAACTCTAAATTACTAATTTTGAACTGCTTGTTTTTTTCAAAAAAAGTTTAAATCACTTCATAGAGAAAAAATAATGAAAAGAGTAGTAGTTACAGGGCTTGGAGCATTAACGCCCATTGGAAATAATGTAGACGATTTTTGGCAGTCGCTTTTAACAGGCGTTAACGGAACTAACCCCATTACAAAATTTGACACATCAAAATTCAAAACAACATTTGCTTGCGAACTCAAAGGCTTTGACCCATTAAACCATATTGAAAAAGCAGAAGCAAGAAAATACGATTTGTTTACGCAGTATGCTTTAATTTCCGTTGAAGAAGCCGTTAAAAATGCCAACATTAATTTTGAAACGCTGAACAAAAACCGTATTGGCGTTATTTGGGGGTCGGGAAATGGTGGTATCGGCACATTTCAACAGCAGGTAACTGAATTTGCGCAAGGGGACGGAACACCACGTTTTAGCCCTTTCTTCATCCCGAAGATGATAGTCGATATTGCTTCGGGCATCATCTCGATAAAATACGGGCTTCGGGGCATAAATTTTACAACTGTTTCAGCTTGTGCAACTTCCAATACCGCAATCATTGATGCCTTTAATTATATCCGTTGGGGCAAAGCAGATATGATAATAACAGGCGGTTCGGAAGCGCCTATTAACGAAAGTGCCGTTGGTGGTTTCAACGCGTCAAAAGCATTGTCAACCTTAAATGAAAATCCGCAAATGGCATCACGTCCTTTTGACATCAACAGAGACGGTTTTGTTATGGGCGAGGGAGCAGGTGCAATTATTTTGGAAAACTATGAACACGCTATAAAACGAAATGCTCCGATTATTGCCGAGATTGCAGGCGGTGGCATGGCTTCAGACGCATATCATTTAACTGGTACGCACCCAGAGGGAGAAGGGGCATATTTAGGTATGGTTTTAGCATTGGAAGACGCAAATATTTCCGCCAATGAAATAGATTATCTGAACACACACGCTACATCAACACCACAAGGCGATATGAGCGAATTAAAAGCAATAGCAAGACTTTTCGGCAGACAAGGCAAATTAAATATTAGTGCGACAAAATCAATGACAGGACATCTGTTAGGTGCTGCGGGGGCTATCGAAGCAATCGCTTGTATTAAAGCTGTTCAGAATAACATTGTTCCGCCAACAATCAATTCGGTAGATATTGAACCTGAATATAGGGATATATTTAACTTGACGTTACACCAATCACAACAACGGCAAGTGAATTACGCAATGAGTAATACTTTTGGTTTTGGCGGACACATTGCCACAAGTATTTTTAAAAAATATGCTGAATAGAGAGTAGGTGCTAACTTCGGTTTGCTCGTGTTGGCGCTAAATCGAAAGTTCAAGTATCCCAACATGTTCCTTCGTATAGAAGTTAAAAGTTGGCAATTATCGTAGAACAACCTACAGACAACACCAATATGTAACCGATAAATAATTACAAAATATGACCGACAGAGTAAACATCATCAATAACTACATCGATGGATACAACCAATTTGATATCAAAAAAATGGTTGCAGACCTTGACGATAATATTGTTTTTGAAAACATTCAAAATAATGATATAAGTTTATCGCTGAAAGGGTTAACAGCGTTTAAACAACAGGCAGAAACAGCAAAAACATACTTTGCAAAGAGAACACAGACAGTTAAATCGTTTAGGCATTTTGACAACAGCACTGAAATAGAAATTGATTATACAGCAATTTTAGCAATTGACTTTCCGAACGGCTTAAAAAAAGGGCAAAAGCTAAAGTTATCAGGAAAATCCGTGTTTGAATTTAAAAAAAACAAAGTGATTAAATTGACAGACATTAGTTGACATTAAAACCAGCGAACAAGAATATGACTTTACTAAAACATAAAAAAATTACAATAATTGGTGCCGGGCCTGTTGGATTAACAATGGCGAGATTGTTACAGCAAAACGGCGTGGACATTACAGTTTACGAGAGAGACAAAGACCAAGATGCAAGGATTTTTGGTGGGACACTTGATCTGCACAGGGATTCGGGACAGGAAGCAATGAAAAGAGCGGGATTGTTACAAACTTATTATGACTTAGCTTTACCAATGGGTGTAAATATTGTTGATGAAAAGGGCAATATTTTAACCACAAAAAATGTAAGACCCGAAAATCGTTTTGACAATCCTGAAATAAACAGAAATGACTTAAGGACTATCCTATTAAATAGTTTACAAAATGATACCGTCATTTGGGATAGAAAACTTGTTACCCTTGAACCTGATAAGGAGAAGTGGATACTAACTTTTGAGGATAAATCGAGTGAAACAGCAGATCTGGTTATTATTGCCAATGGTGGAATGTCTAAAGTAAGAAAATTTGTTACCGACACGGAAGTTGAAGAAACAGGTACTTTCAATATACAAGCCGATATTCATCAACCGGAGGTGAACTGTCCTGGATTTTTTCAGCTTTGCAATGGAAACCGGCTAATGGCTGCTCATCAAGGTAATTTATTATTTGCGAATCCTAATAATAATGGTGCATTGCATTTTGGAATAAGTTTTAAAACACCTGATGAATGGAAAAGCAAAACGCGGGTAGATTTTCAAGACAGAAATAGTGTCGTTGATTTTCTCCTGAAAAAATTTTCCGATTGGGACGAACGCTACAAAGAACTGATTCGTTTGACATCATCTTTTGTAGGGTTAGCGACACGAATATTTCCCTTAGATAAGTCTTGGAAAAGTAAGCGTCCATTACCCATAACGATGATTGGAGATGCTGCTCATTTGATGCCTCCTTTTGCAGGACAAGGCGTAAACAGTGGGTTGATGGATGCCTTGATATTGTCGGATAATCTGACCAATGGGAAATTTAACAGCATTGAAGAGGCTATTGAAAATTATGAACAGCAAATGTTTGCTTATGGAAGAGAAGCACAGGCAGAATCAATAATAAACGAAACGGAAATGTTCAGCCTCGACTTTTCTTTCCAAAAACTAATGAATCTATAAAACAGAAAGGCGAGGAAATGAAAGAGAAAATAGTTAAAAAAAACGGAATAAGACTTTTTACCGAAAGTTTTGGATGTGAAAAAGATCCGGCAATACTCTTGATTGCGGGAGCAACGGTATCCATGTTGTATTGGGATGCTGAATTTTGCCAGAAACTATCTGAAAAGGGATTTTTTGTTATTCGCTACGACAATAGGGACGTAGGAAAATCTACTAATTACGAACCGGGTTCAACCCCCTATGATATTGTTGACTTAACCCATGATGCTATTTCAATTTTGGACGGCTATAAAATAGTCAAAGCCAATTTTGTGGGAATTTCACTGGGCGGACTGATTTCTCAAATAGCATCAATAAAATATGCCGACAGGGTAAGTTCAATAACACTAATCTCATCAGGTCCTTGGGGCGACTCAGACCCCACAATTCCTGAAATGGATACGCGTATTTTAGATTTTCACGGAAAAGCTGAAACCGTAGATTGGACAAATGAAGACAGTGTGGCAAATTATTTAATTCAAGGTGCTGAATTGATGAGCGGCAGGAAACAATTTGACAAACAAAGAAGTGAAAAACTGATTAGAGCCGAATTTAAAAGAGCTAATAACTATATAAGTATGTTCAATCATGCGGCACTGCAAGGTGGTGAAGAATACTGGAACAGATTGAGCGAAATCAATCAACCAACCTTAATTGTACACGGAACGGACGATAAAATATGGCATTTTAAGAATTCAGCAGTTTTACTTGAAAAGATAAACGGCTCAAAACTAATAACGCTTGATGGAACCGGACACGAACTACATTTCGAAGATTGGAATAAAATTATTGATGGAATAACGCAACATACAACAAATAACAAAAGAATGAACAAATAGGGTATTATGTATTTCCAAATCAACGGTTTAGAGATTGAAGCTAATATCAATGTGTTCTTTGAATAACATCTTTTGGTGTTTTTTAATAATCATACTACGCAATTTTCTTTTATAAAAGGAAATATTGTAAACTAAATACGAAATGGTATCTTCATTAAATCATATCATCTCGGAGATACAGCGAAAAGAAAATGCTATTTCGCTGTCTGCATCTAATGAAATTGATGAAGCATATCAAACGACGATATACCTGCAAGAATACTTATGGTCAATAAGAGAGGATATTACCCAGCAGGGCTTTAAAAACCATTGGGAGGAAATCAATTTCTTTCGCAACATTAAGCCATACATTCTCTCCAAACTCATTTACCACAATAAAATATTTCGCATACAGACAGCTTGTCCTGTTGATGGAGGAAAGATGTACGCAAGTTATTTTTCAGAACAATTAAGGGAATTAAAACAGGAATACAGGGAGCATATCTATAATTCCGATTTTTACAGATATTACCGTTCAGGAAGAACAGACCGTGATGAAACTTACTTTAGGTTGGGCAACATTAATTTCCACGATGGACTGAATAGCTTCGTCTTTGAAATTGACCCTCTGTTTTCAACCTACTATGATTACAAAGTGGCTCGGATAATAGCAAATGAGCTACTCTATACCTACATACTCCAAAAAATCAATAATGATGAAATAGCAGGCTCTCTTTCTGCAAGGGATATTTCATCCGATGGTATTCTTTGGACGGACAGTAAAAATGCCTTGATAGAACTGATTTATGCTCTGTATGCGAACGGCTCTCTTTCATACGGTAAAGTAGGAATACGAAAAATCAGTTTGGTTTTAGAAAAACTGTTTCAGATTACCTTAGGGGATTTACATAATGCTTTCCATCGAATGAAATATCGTGCCAATTCACGAACCGCATTTTTAGACCAACTGAAATCTTCTTTGGAGGAATATATGGACAAGGATTTATAGAGTTATCAAAACAAACAAAAAGGGAAGCAAAGATAATGGATAACGATAACTGCGCACGCATAATGGCTTCGCCACCCTTCGGGACTTACAGTGCTTCGTTATCTTATATCCGTTAGCATAAAGGCTTTCTTTTTTTTCTGTTTTTTTCTTTTGGAATGAATTTTAGTTTTTAATATTCCATAGCAGTAACTTCCGCACTTAGGGAGGTTAGCCTTTCTAAATCCTCAAGAAAATGTTTCGAGATTTGTTCGGTTTCGGCTACTAAGCCCAAAGACTTAATCTAACGATTAAGTCTTTTTTTTGCTCTATTTTTTTACTTTTCCACTAAGAAGTTTTTTTACTTCTACAGTAAAATATTTTTTGCCACTTCGTCTCCGTATTTATCCAATAGTGACTTTTTTATCCCTTAGAGACAAAAATATGCGGTATTGTTTCTGTGCGTTTAATTTAAAATCTTTGCCACAAAACACAGTAAACATGAATACATTAGCACAACAAATTGACGAATTAAACAAGAATTTAGTACAACAAGTTCCTCCTGAAGTTTTGAACAGCTTCAGCCAATCCATTGAAGAGGTTAAACATTTACAACTCGAAAATCACTGTATTAAGCTAGGAGAGACTTTTCCCAATTTCAAACTTCAAAACACAAGCGATCAATGTATTGAATTAAATGACTTGCTACAAAAAGGACCTGTAATTATTAGCTTCTTTCGCGGCTCTTGGTGTCCGTATTGCAATTTAGAATTACGAGCCTTACAGCAAGAGCTATATGCACTAGAAGCAAAGGCTGTTACACTTATAGCCATTGCTCCTCAACTCCCTTCGCATAGTGCTTTAGTAAAAGAAAACCTGGACTTAACATTTGAACTTTTAACAGATCAAGACAATCGTTTAGCGAAACAAATTGGAATTGCTTTTGAACTACAAGATTATGTTATCCCCATCTACCAAAACCTAGGAATTGATCTAACTAGTTACAATGGTACTACACAACAAGAATTGCCAATTCCAGCTGTTTTCGCACTAGATTCAACAGGGTGTGTAACGTATAAATTTGTAGACGCAAACTATATGAACCGAATGGATATCAATGAATTATCAAAACTCATATCCCACAACGTTTAAAGTAAGGGCGGATGGCTATCCGCCCCATACCCCTCCTATCTTTTTAAAGAAAATGACAATCATCCAAAAACCCTCACACCTTTCCCTTGCGAAAAGCAGACATACTCATTCCTTTGTGGCGTTTAAAAAATTTATTACCGTGACTTTCATCTGCAAAACCAAATTCATCGACAATTTCATTAATGCGATATTCGCTAAACAACAAGCGATGTTCTATTAATCGGATTTTATAGGCTGAAATATAAGATTGGAAAGATTCTCCGCAATGCTTTCTAAAATAGCTCCCTAAATAAGTCGGAGACATATCAAATTGCTTGGCTACCACTGCTACCTTTAACTGTTCAGGCTTACGAATATGTTCCTGAATGTAGTTTAAAATAGACACCATCTTCGTATCTGCCTTGTCTGACAAAGGCTTCAATTGAATCATAGCAATGTTTCTTGCAGCTATTACTAAAAGAGCATTAACCAAATGGCGAACCAAATCTTCATTATACATGGTTTTTACAGCGATGATCTCTTTCAACGTTTGCATGAGTTGTTGCACAAAACGTTTATCCTCTTCATTTACCAAAACAGAAGCTGCTAACTGAGAGGCATAATGGAGCAAACATTCAATATGATCAATACTCTTCCACTGATATTCTTTGACATAGGATTCACCAAAGCGAATCACCATAAACTCACACATACCCTCTAAATCAAATTCATGACAATCATGAGGGGTAATCAAAAATAAATCACCTGGAGTAAATGAAATGCAATTGCCATTAATACCATAGCTTCCACTACCAGAAAGCACATAGACTAATTCAAAAAAATTAAACTGCCTGTCTCGCAAAGGGCAAACCTCTACTTTTTCATAATACACCTCAAGGGCTTGGTACATATTTTCTTTTGCCATACTGTAAAGATACCGAAAAACACCCGTTTTATACCCAACAAACCTTATTATATCAGTCTATTTTTACCTAAAACAAAATAAAGAATGATGAAAGCCATTACATTAGAAGGATTTGGAGGAGTTGAACACCTCCATTATAAAGAGATTCCTATTCCCCAACCCAAAGCGAATGAAGTGCTCATTCGGACCAAAGCGATTAGTATAAATCCTGTAGATATTAAAGTGCGCACCCGTCAAGCTCCTCTAGCAGAACAGCTTCTTCAACATCATCCCTTAATCTTAGGATGGGACATTTCAGGAATTATAGTACAAGTAGGAGATACAGTGAGTGATTTTTCTGTTGGAGATGAAGTATTTGGTATGGTCAACTTTGTAGGACACGGACAAACCTATGCGGAATACGTAGCTGCACCCGCCCATCATGTAGCATTAAAGCCTAAAAATATTTCGCATGCAGCGGCAGCGGCAAGTACACTAGCTGCTCTTACAGCTTGGCAAGCTTTTACATCTTATGGAAAATTACGTCCTCATGATCGTTTGCTCATACATGCCGCCGCTGGTGGTGTGGGACATTTCGCCGTACAAATCACAAAATACCTTGGGGCATACGTCATTGCTACGTCCTCATCGTCTAACAAAGATTTTGTACTTTCTTTAGGGGCAAACGAACATCTAGATTACCGCAAAGTTGACTTTGAAAAAAAATTGAGTTCCCTTGATTTTGTTTTAGAATCCATAGGAGGAACCAATTTTCAAAAATCCATTTCGGTTCTTAAGCCTTTTGGAACCATTGTTACCTTGCCTTCTGGACATACAAAAGAAGATGAACAAAAAGCACAAGCAAAATTTTTACACGCTTGCTATTTTATGTCGGTGTATTCTAGTCAGGAAGATATGAAGCAGATTGCTCAACTATTAGCCGCAGGTCATATCAAACCACATCTGTCACATATTTATTCGTTTGAAACTATACCTCAAGCTCATCTACAACAAGAAAGTGGACATACTGTGGGAAAAATAGTAATTGAATTTTAATATGATACACCAAGACATTCCCTTAGAATTAATACAGGCAATCAACGAAAGTCCTTACAGCGAAATAGATTACGATTATTTATTAGCGTTTAATCCAACACAAATTCGCTTAGAAGAACAAAAGATAGCAAAAACAGAAGAACCACTCCCTATTCCAGTGGGGTTAACGGTTGCCAATATAGAAATCCCCTCTCGTCATGTGGAGCGAAACATACGTTTAAGAACCTATTGTCCAACGGATCAAACAGAACTACCCGTACTTTTGTATTTTCACGGAGGAGCCTTTATTTATGGTACACCCGAACAATATGACTTTATTTTTTACGAGTTAGCATCCGCCCTTCAACTTATTGTTGTATCGGTGGACTATCGCCTAGCACCTGAACATCCTTTTCCTGCAGCTTTACACGATGGATATGATGCATTGCGCTGGTTGTCCACACAAGCGCATACTTTAGGTGGAAATAACAACAACCTCAGTGTTGGAGGCAGTAGCGCGGGAGGAACGATTGCTGCTTCTCTTGCTCAATATACCTTAGATCAAAAAGAAATTACTATCCGCCATCAGTATTTGATTTACCCACCATTAGATCATCGTTTACAAACGTCTTCTATGGAATTATTAGGTGATGCTCCCATGCAGAGCAAACGAGCGGCGACTTGGATGTGGCACCATTATTTAGGAGAAAATAGAAGTGCTCCTCTGCCCTATGCGGTACCCGCGTTACAAGGAGATTTAAGCCAACTTCCGCCAACGACAATTGTCGTTGCCGAATTTGATCCGCTCAAAGATGAAGCTTTGCAATATGGTCAACGTCTGCAACGAGCCAAAATTTCAACAACTATTTTTGAAGTAAAAGGAGCTACCCATGTCTTTGATTTTTTTCCTATCCAAATGGCTAGAGAATTTTGGCAAACACAAATCACGTATTTAAAAACCATTTTTACTCGATAATAATATGAATATTTTAGTTATTAACGGACATCCCAATCCAACTAGTCTCAATGCAACAATAGCACAAGTATACATTGAAACCGCACAAGCTTTGGGAGCAACCGTGCGTTATCTCGCTATTGGTGAATTGAACTTTAATCCCAACTTACAACATGGTTATGCGCAACGCATGGAATTAGAACCTGATTTACTAGATGCTTTAGAAGATCTTTACTGGAGCACGCATCAAGTCTGGATTCACCCGATGTGGTGGGTAGGCATGCCTGCAGTTATGAAAGGATTCTTTGACCGTCTATTTCTACCCGGATTTGTTTTTAAACATCATTCCACTACACATACTGAAGGTTTATTACAAGGTAAAACAGCACGTATTCTAGTAACCATGGGGGACTTATCCCCCGAAGTACATCAATCGAGCTATCAATCTAGTGGATTAATCCCCTTGAAAGAAGGTATCTTATCCTACTGTGGAGTACAAATTGAAAATGCAGAAGTAGTGGGTCCATTAAATGATTACGCCACATCTGATTTTGAACAACTCAAAGAAGAAGTAAAGAAAAAAGCTCAAAACGATGTTGAAAAGCATATAAAAAAGGAAATCTAAGGTAAAAGGCAAAATAAAAAAACAACACAACTAACTCATAAACAACCTATTAATTATATAAAACCATTTTAATTTACTTTTTCACCTATCTTTATTTGTTTTATATCATTATTAGTTTGTATATTTGCACCACAATAGCGCGGGATAGAGCAGTAGGCAGCTCGTCGGGCTCATAACCCGAAGGTCACAGGTTCGAGTCCTGTTCCCGCTACTAAGCCAAAAGACTTAATCCAACGATTAAGTCTTTTTTTATGCTATAAGCGAATTGTCATTCGCCTTATTCTATAAATTCATCATTATTCACTTTCTAGATCTGTAATTGAACAAAACCTACTTAACATCTCGCTCTTGTTCACGTTTTTTCTTTTTTTCTCCAACGACAGTTTTGAAATTCGCGGCTGATTTCATTCTCAATTGAACAACTGCGGTTGTTTCTGCAAATCCAATTTTATCCAAGGGAATTACGGTATAGTCAATAATATAATATTTATCTAACAATATAGTGCTAGCCAATGCATTTACAATAACGCCATCAATCATGTAAATTAAATTGCCTTTAAAACTAATATTTCCCTTTTCCCATTGATCTAAAGGCACTAAATCTGACTTATATCCTTCTTTAAAGGTCAACGCTATTTTTTTATCAAAGTTCATTGTACCAACCTGAAATAAACCAGTATCTACTTGTGTCTCTTCTATGCTCTTGGGATTAATCCCGAGTAAACTATAGCCACTGTACAATTTATTTTCTACCTCAATTGCGTAAGTATAACTCAATTTATCTAGATCCTTTGGTTTGACTTGTGATGGCATTGCCGCAGATACATCTACCTTCTGCTTATTTTGTGCAATTGCCGGTGTACTTGTTAATCCAAAACAGATTGCCCCTAAGAGCCAAAATGATCGATGTATCTTCATGTTTTTTTTATTAAATGTAAACAAAAACGGCGTATCCTTAACCTTAATCAATAAAAAAGGTTTGTGTAAATCACACAAACCTTTTTCTTAATCTATTTACATTAGCTCTGCAGCCACATCTTCCCATTCTTGCATCAACGACTCTACTTTCTTTTTATTTTGCTCATAGGTCTTAAAAAAAGCTTCGTCCTGCATTAACTTTTCATAGTCTACAGCCAAGCGTTCATCGTCTTTTGCTATTTTCTTTTCTAATGTACTGATCTCACTTTCAATTTTACTCAATCGATTCTGTAATGTCTTCTGTTTTTTCTGATCTTCATACGAAAGTACTACCGTTTTTTTCTCCTCTACTTTAGCAGCAGGCGCTTCTTGCTTCACGCTCTTCTTTTCAATTTCACGCATATTTTGCGCTTTGCGTTCTTCTAAGAAATAATTGATATCACCGAGATATTCCTTGATTTTTTGATCTTTGAATTCGTAAACTAAATTCGTTAATCCCTGTAAAAAATCACGGTCGTGAGAAACTAAAACCAACGTCCCTTTAAAGTTAAGTAAAGCCTGTTTCAACACATTCTTCGACTTAATATCCAAGTGGTTGGTCGGCTCATCCATCAGCAATACATTAATCGGCGACAATAACATACGACACAAAGCCAAGCGATTTCGCTCACCACCTGATAGTACTTTCACTTTTTTCTCTACGTCATCGCCTCTAAATAAAAAGGCACCCAACATATCGCGAACTTTTACGCGATTTGCATCCGTAGCAGCATCCAACATAGTATCTAAAAGCGTTTTTTCACCGTCTAGATAATCCGCTTGATTCTGAGCAAAGTACCCAATCTGAACATTGTGTCCTAACTTAATAGTTCCCTCAAATTCAAATTCTTTCATTACTGCTTTAATCAACGTTGACTTTCCTTGACCGTTTTGACCGACAAAAGCAATTTTACTACCGCGTTCAATTAAGAAATTGACATCTTTAAAAATAACCTTATCGCCAAATCGCTTGGTTACTTGTTCCATTTCCAATACCACTTTACCCGGATCAATACTCACAGGAAAGGAAATATTCATAACAGCATTGTCATCTTCATCAACCTCAATTCGCTCTACTTTATCTAATTTCTTGATCAGGGATTGCGCCATAGAGGCTTTTGTTGCTTTATAGCGAAAACGCTCGATTAACTTTTCGGTTTCCTCTATTTTCTTTGCTTGGTTCTTTTGTGCAGCTAATTGCATTTCTCGCAATTCTTCACGCAACACAAGGTACTCCGAATAAGGTTTATCAAAGTCGTAAATCTTACCCAAAGAAATCTCTATGGTACGATTTGTCACATTATCCAAGAACATTTTATCGTGTGAAATAATCACGACTGCTCCAGGATATCCTTTTAAGAAATTTTCTAACCAAATAATACTCTCAATATCTAAGTGGTTCGTCGGCTCATCAAGTAATAACACATCATTATCCTGCAATAACAACTTCGCTAATTCGATACGCATACGCCACCCTCCAGAAAAAGTATCTGTCAAATTATCAAAATCCTCTCGTTTAAATCCAAGACCTTGTAAAACACGTTCTGTATTACCGACGTAATTATACCCGCCAATAATTTCAAACCGATGGGTTAGATCACTTAATTTTTCGATCAATTCACTATACGATTCTGACTCATAATCGGTGCGTTCGGTTAATTCTTTATTTACCTTATCTAAAGCAGCCTCGACTTCTTTAATTTCAACGAACGCTTGATAGGCTTCTTCTAAAACTGTACGACCAGGGATAAAATCAATATCTTGACGCAAAAAACCTATTTTCAACTCTTTTTCCATTGCGATACTTCCCGTATCGGGTTCCATATCTCTAGATAAAAGCTTCAGCATGGTCGACTTTCCTGCACCATTCTTCCCTACTAATCCTACGCGATCGCCAGCTCCAATTCTGAATGTCACACTTTCAAAGAGAAACTCTCCAGAAAATGAAACAGACAAATTATGTATATTCAACATAAATATTACTTCTTTAATTTAAACTTTTTGTAGCGGTGGATAGATACATTTTCATCCAATGCTCTATTATTTTCTGCATAATTATAGAGTTGTTCGGCTAAGTAAGGGGCTAATAAAACACCTCGTGTTCCCAAACCATTGAGCACCAAAATACGAGCTGACTCTAAACTTCTTCCGAGCAAAGGCCGTCTATCTTTAACCGTCGGACGCACACCCGCCAAGTGTTTCACCACTTCGAAATCGAGAGACACAAAACTGCGCAAGCCATCTAGCAACTCTTCTCCTCCAGCTTTAGTTGGCTCATCTGTTTTATCCTCCCAATTATACGTTGCTCCCAATTTGTAACAATCCTCACCAATGGGAATCAAAAAGACACCTGCTTTCAGCATAAAATCACAAGCTAAGTGCGGTATTTTTACAATCATTAGCTCTCCTTTAGTACCATCGAGTGGCAATTGATTGAAAAACGGATTGCGCAACAGGCCAAAGCCTTCTGCAAAAACAATACGCTTAGCGCGGATTCCTTTATAAGAAACACCATCCTCATCATATGCTAAAGCCTCGTAATCGAAAGATTCAACTTTATAACATCCCAATTGAGTAAGGTATTGTCGGTAAGCCGGAATTAATTCATCTGTTTCCAAATATCCTGTTGAGCGAACCTTTCCTAAACCAAAAGACAAATCTACTCCATCTATTTTTTTCTTTTCTATTTCCGGAGCTAAAAATTCCTGTAAATTAGGTCGATCTGCCGCTTGAAACCAATTATTTTGTTCTTCAACAGAGGCTAAACGACGATAGAGATCCATGGGATACCAGCATTTAACTTGTAATTTTGCCTCTAATGCTGGATAAAAAACTTCAGCTATAGCTAGTTGTTCTTTAATTTTCCAAACATCCGTAAAGCGCTTTAGAACGACCGGATTATACATTCCACCAGCAATCAAAGAGGATGAGCGTTGTTCTGCATCAATAACAATAAACGTCTTTCCTTCCTGCGCTAATTTCTCAGTAAAAGCAATACCCGCTAAACCAGTCCCTACAACGATATAATCCACCATAATCAATCCATAAAAAAAGCTCTTATCTAATTTAGATAAGAGCTTTATAAATTAGTAATTACAAAATTAGTAATTCCATAAATCATCTTCAAGGTTTCTGATCAATTCTTTGATGCGTTCGCCTTCAAATAATTGACTTAACTCTCCACCTTTAATATAATCGTTAATACGAGTATCACCATATTGATTATCTGCTTTGTAAATCGTAGAACTAAATCTTCTAGCGTTTAACAGATGATCAAAGTTCATAGGATTCATTGGATTTTTCGAGTTGAAAACTTGCGCTTCAAACAGTGTACCTCTAGCATCCGGGAAGAATATCCAGAAAAGTTCAACCGCGTTTTCAACTTCAGCCCCTTTCGTATATAAATCTACTACTACTGGTGCTATTCCCAATAAGCGGTATTTTAATTGACCTTCATTACGGTCAAAATACCACATACCCATTACGTGATAAGATTTCACATCCGATGGACGTAACTCTACACGTTGAATATATTCTTCTGGAATTTTCTCACCAGCATTATAGTATTCAATACCAGCATCTGTAGTATCAATTTTAACGAAAGATGTTTCAAGCTCCTTTAACGATCTTTTTCTTTTAAAGTCGCTATCATCATATACTTCTGTGATAGCTCCAGACTTAATACCGTCAATTAAAGCTTGGAACATAGATTTTCTTCCATCTCCAGAAACTTCTTCAATTGGATAGTAATAAGACTCATTAGCTTTCTCTTCTAGAGAAATATTTTCCCATACTTTAATACCAAATAAGATGTCCTTATCTGCTACATACCCGTATGGAATTGGTCCTTCGCTTTGTACGTATATTTCTTGAATACTTTTCATTCCAATTTCCTCAGCAGACTTAGCGTTTAATAAGTTGCTTTGTGCAAATGATTGCACTGAGAATATCGAAAATGCTACAAATAGTGAAATTTTTTTCCAGTTCATATTATTCAAAGTTTTCTTCTTTTATTTATTTCGAAATTACATGATTTCGAATGTACAAGGTGCTGTTTTCTTCAGTGCATAATCACCCGCACCGTCTAAACGTACCTTGATATCAGAAATAACAACTACATCTCCTAGTCTTGCTTTTGAAATCGCAGCTTTTGCTCTTTCGTTCATTCTATTTCCTTGAACGACCACTGAAGGTTGTCCTGGAACTTGCAATACAAATCCTGTAACTGTTAACCCTAATTCAAAATCAAAATCCTCTAATTTTGCACCAATTGTTACAATCTCTAAGTTAGACTTAGGACCTTTCGCAGCGTATTCTCCACGAACTGTACCACGAGGTGCAGGAATATCTTTAATTCTAAATACTTTTTTGTCACTTACCGATGTTCCGTCAGGTAATTTACCTGTTACGTTAATCGTAACTTCTCTACCAGCTTGAGGACGCATATTATATTGCCCTGCTTTTCCTCCTTTAGATAAACCAGGAGCAGAAGCTACTACCTTATCGTCAGAGATACCAGCAAATGAAATTGTCATTGGGTTCATCACCCCACGGTATACAACGTTCATTTTGTCTGCAGAGATATTCGCTGAATTTGGTTTTGGCACAACAACATAGTTTCCTTTGATGTCGATTTCGACAGGTTTTCCGTCTTCCATAAATGTAAATTTACCTTTTACATCATGTTCACCAACGTTACCTGTACCAAAGCTCAAGTTAACTTGACCATCTTCTAACGCTTTTGTTAAATCTACTTTTTGACCGTTCACTACCACTTCCGTAGGTACTGTTGATTTGTCATAACGTCCTAATACAACTTTTCCTTTAAACTGTTCTCCAGCAAAGAAAGCTGATTTCTCAGGAATAACAATTGCCGCATAGTTACGCATAGAAGCCGCTTGACTTAATGTATTCCCTAATAAGCTATTGTAGATCTCATGCTCAATAACCATAGCGTCATTTTGCATTGTAGATAATTTAGTCAAAGACGCAATTGCGGGAAAACCTTGGAAGTTGTAATTCAAATATGGTTTTACAACACCTTCTCCGTCTTTTACATCAGAGATATCAAATCTTTTTTGCAAATCTACAACAATTGGTTGAAACTTAACGTCTTCTCCAACAATCCCTAAGATTTCACTTTTATATTTTTCAATTGCACCGATAAATTCTTCTCCTTCTGCAGAATATTTATCGCCATTAAACCAAGCTTGATCAATTACATCTCCTTTTTCCATACGCTCTGCAGGTAATTTACCATCGATACGTTGTGCTTCTAAAGGATCTGTAATTTGCTTTTTAACACCTGCCACAAAATCATAAAACTCTTTTGTAACTGTTGCTACTTGCTTCGCTTTCTTATAAGGCTCGCCGAAACGAGTTGGATCATCTGCTGATTTAGCCTCTAATCCTCCTAATAACCTGTCATTATTTTCAACCGCCGAAGTATTCGCCGATTCAAATTTATCGTTTACCATACCAAAAGCTGATAAAACCTCCTTTGACATCTGAAGTGCCATCATCGCGATGAACACAAGATACATAAGGTTAATCATCCTTTGCCTAGGCGTCAATTTTGCTCCTCCTGCCATTATTTATAACTTTATCTGGATTATAAATTAATTAGCACCGCGGTTACCCATTGCAGAAAGCATACCTCCATAAACCGTGTTTAAAGAAGATAAGTTGCTTGTTAAAGCAGACATTTGCTCTTTTAGTTTGATGTTATTTTCAGCAACCTCTTTGTTGATTTCAGCATTGCGAGTAGCACTCTCCAACTGAACTTTATACATTGAGTTTAAAGATTCTAATTGAGCTGCAGCCATTGACATTTCTTCAGCATATTTTTTAGTAGATGCAACAGAGTCAACTGTTGGAGCAATTTCTTTAGATGCTGCTTCGAAGTTTCTGATGCTTCTACTTAAGCTACTCATTAATTCTCCATCAATTTTTGCTTCTTTTAATAAATCATCTAATTTTTTAGATAACATACCTTCTTCTTCTGTTGATCCACCACCAACAAACCCTACAGCACTACCACCACCTCTAACTTGTGTTGGTTCTCCTCCTTTTAATTCAGGATAGACCTTTGCCCAGTCTAACTCGTCATCAACTGGTTCAAAAGCAGATATCGCAAAAATAAGAGCTTCTACAACCAATCCTAAAGTTAGCATATTATTTCCATTAATTGGACCTAACTCCATGTGCGTAATTTTAAATAATGCACCGATAATTACAACTGAAGCCCCCATTCCATAACAGAAGTTCATTACTTTTTTAGGTATTGCCATAATTTTTTAAATGTTTTAATTGTTTGTCTATAATCTATAATTGTTTTGGTTCTGTTTATTTAGCCATTTTGGTCATGTTACTTCTTGACATCGATCCCGAAACAGATTGTACTAATCTAAATCCGATGTAAGATCTAGCAGAATCTGCATACTCTGAATCACGTGTAGCAACTTGTAACATATAAGCAGGGTCTCTCCAAGAACCTCCTCTGATTACTTTTAATGGCGTATCTGATCTTCTATTTTTTGGTTTTAAACTTGACATGAAGTCATAAGATGATGAATCATATGGTGAGCTTGTCCACTCTGCTACGTTTCCAGACATATTGTATAAGTTATATCCGTTTGGTGGATAAGCACGTGCTTCAGCTGTATAAGTAGCTCCATCTGCTGCATAATCAAAACGACTTGGTTTGAAGTTAGCCATGAAACATCCTTTTTCATCTGTTGTGTAAGGACCACCCCAAGGATACATTGCTCCTTCTAAACCTCCTCTAGCAGCAAATTCCCATTCGCTCTCCATTGGCAATCTATACTCATGTACTTCTGACGGCATATTTTTTGAACGTAAGAACGTGTTTTTATACAAGGTTCTCCATGCAGCAAACGCTCTAGCTTGATGCCAGTTTACACCTACTACTGGGTATTCACCAAACGCTTCATGCCAGAAGTAATCGTTGTGCATTGGCTCGTTGTACGAATATTGGAATTCTTTAATCCAACGCGTTGTATCAGGATAAATCAACAACGTTTCAGTTTTTAAATGTCTGTTGCGTTTTCCACGAGGATCCGCTCCTTTATCTTTCATTGCTCCTTCTAAATCCACATATGTGTACTTGAATTTAATTTTAGAAGCGTCGAACATACCTAATCCATTGTACGTTTCAGAAGCTGGAATATACAATGAATCCATCACTTCAACATAGTATTCATCTGGATAACGATCTACAGATGTAGGCAAGTTTACTTTTTTATTCAATCTTCTTCCAGCGTACATATCATCACTACTATCCATGCTGTAGTAGTTCTCATACATGTATCTTTGATAAGGTGTCATACGATCTAGATTTTCTTCATTATCTAAAAACGCATAAGCCCCAATACCACCACCATCGGGAGTTAACCCCATATCATCAGCTGCAATAGCTAAACGTGTTCGGATAACCGAATCCTTTACCCATTCAACGAATTTTCTATACTGGTTGTTTGTAACTGCCGTCTCATCCATATAGAACGAACCAACTGTTACTGTTTTTGTTGGAGCATCCTGTGCACCAAGGAAATCTTCATTCGACTGTCCCATTGTAAAAGTCCCACCAGGAACTAAAGACATACCATGAGGCTTCGTAGTTGACCATCTCTTTCCTTCTACTCCTCCTAACAACTCACCTCGATCTCCAGTACCACAGCTGCATACCAAAGCTAAAACTGCTCCTAACGTAATGATCTTCTTCATATATTATTTAGGTTTTCTTATATACTTCTTAAAAATGTAAACGTATTCAATTATTTTTAATTTTCAAAAACAAAGCTAAAAAAAATTTAGTTTATATTTAACATATAAAAATGTTAAATTTTTTTCACCTATACTAAACTCTTTTTAAATGCCCTCCACCACCTGTCGGGTAATTGCTGTGCAGTAGCATTTTCGTAATCTTCATAGCTACAAGGCAACAACGTTCTTTTTGTTAACTTTTCATTAACACTCGCCCCAACATTCACCTCTATCCACCATCTTCCTGAGATATCACTCTTGTAAAAAACTAAATTCTCATAATCATCAAATGGCACGATATATTTGATATAATTCTCCTTACAGGCAAATGGATATTCATTATAGCGATAATTTACGCCCTCTATAAAATACCATAAAACCTGTCCCAATAATAACGTTTCGTTTATTTGATTATTGTAATTAAATATACCAAATGTACTAACTTTATCACTTAAACCGCTATACCTTGCTAAAGAACAAATTTCTCGTCCATCAAAGCCATTGGGATTAAAAGTCGAAAAATTACCCGAATCACTAGACTTTACCGCGTTGATATCAACACTCACAATATCAGCATCTCGCAACACCGGCTCCGACAATGCAATATTATTAATAATTTCTCCAACTCTATAGGCTTCGAAGAATAAATTTTCAATTAAATCGATTTCTTCTTGAGAATTATAATACGTTTGGTAGCCTAAATTTGAAAAATTAAACAAATTATTGGGTTCTTCCAGAATAATTCGCGATATGAAACTTTCTGCAGCACATCCCCCATCTTTTGCGACATCTAATTTATGATCAATACAAACTAAATTTACCATTTGTTCGAGTTTGTCATAACCTCGATACATCGCATAGGTCAAATCTTGACTTCCTCCTATAACAACTGGAATTACGCCATTCTTAACTAAATCCTCTACAACTGCACCAAGCAAAAAATAAGTATCTTCCATAGTGTCCCCAGGCATAATATCCCCTAAGTCCACGATTCGAACATGCCAATTTCCAGGAAACAACGTATAAAAGGACTTTCTGACCTTCAGTAAATCTACCGTATCGACTTCCGACTCTAACCCTCTGTTGTCCGTAACCCCGATAAGTGCAATTTTATATTGGCTATACTTATCAAAGTCACCTCCGGAGTGAAAATGAACCTTTTTTCCTAGACTCTGACTAGGCAATCCATCGATATAATTTCTGAATTCAACACTAACTGGACGTAAAAGTTCTAACATACTACTCTATTATTTCTTAGTCGTCGTTTTTTTTGTCGTTGTTTTCTTAGCCGCTGGTTTTTTAGCCGCCGTTTTTGTCTTTTTAGCCGGTGCCTTTACCTCAATCATCGCCTTTACTTCCTCTAAGGTCAACGCCTGTGCATCTACCTCTTTCGAAAGCTCAATCTTAGTTTTCCCTTTTAAAATAACAGATCTACCCCATCTTGCTTTTTCTACGCGAATTCCCTCTTCAATCCAATCGTGAATAACCTTATCTTTTTCTTTCTGAATTTTATCCTCAATCAATTCAATTATGTCTTGATGAGAGAGATTGTCAAAATTATACTTCTTATTGACGTTGATAAAAATATTATTCCACTTTAAGTAAGGACCAAATCGCCCCACACCTTTTTGTACTGGTAGATCTTGATACGTTGCAATAGGACGATCAGCTTCTTCTTTTTCTTGAATAAACTCTACTGCTTTTTCAAAAGAGACATCCAACGGCTCCAATCCTTTAGGAAGTGAAATAAACGTTTTACCTACGCGAACATAAGGTCCAAAGCGTCCGTTATTCACTTCTACATCCTCTCCCTTATACTCACCTAACATTTTAGGTAATAAAAACAGTTTCAGCGCTTCCTCTAGCGTGATTGTTCCAATATTTTGATCAGGTGCCAAACTGGCAAACTGTTTGTTTTCATCTTCTGCATCTCCAATTTGTGCCATTGGCCCAAACTTACCCAAACGCACCAATACTGGTTTTCCAGAAGCCGGATCCGTTCCTAAGATACGCTCTCCTGATTCGCGCTCAGCATTCTCCTCTACATCTTTTACGGTTGGATGAAAATGATCGTAAAACTCACGCATCATCTTCGCCCAATCTTCTTCTCCTGCAGCAATTGCATCAAAGTCTTCTTCCACCTTTGCCGTGAAGTTATAATCTAAGATGGTTTTAAAATTCTTAACCAAGAAGTCATTCACAATAATCCCAATATCAGTTGGAATCATCTTGCCTTTATCTGAACCTGTCTTCTCGACTAATACCTTTTCGGTTAGCGCTTCCTGCGCAAGTGTCATTACTTTATATGGACGTTCTTTTCCTTCTGTTGTCCCTTTCTCAACATAATTTCGCGCAATAATAGTCGAAATGGTCGGTGCATAGGTAGACGGTCTTCCGATTCCTAGTTCTTCTAATTTCTTAACTAAGGACGCCTCCGTATAACGAGCGGCAGGTTTACTAAAACGCTGTGTTGCCACGATCCCGTTAGACAAAAGTGACTCCCCTACTTTCAAGTGGGGCAAAATTCCTTCTACTTCCTCCTCTTCATCATCATGTCCTTCCAGATACACTTTTAAAAATCCATCAAACAAAAGCACTTCACCTGTTGCAACGAATAACTCACTGTATTTATTCGCCCCAATTTTCACATTGGTACGCTCTAGTTTTGCATCACTCATTTGAGAAGCTAAAGTACGCTTCCAAATCAAGTCGTATAAACGCGCCTGATCCCTATCTAAAGGTACGCTATGCAAAGCCATATTAGTCGGACGAATAGCTTCGTGCGCTTCTTGCGCCCCCTTGCTCTTGGTCACATAGCTTCTCGACTGAACATATTCCGCACCGTAGGATTTTGCAATCTCTGCTGCTGCTGCTTTAGTTGCTTCCTCGGACAAGTTTACACTATCCGTTCTCATATAAGTAATAAACCCTTCCTCGTATAATCGCTGCGCTAACATCATGGTCTGTCCAACCGAATAGTAAAGCTTACGCGCCGCCTCTTGTTGTAATGTAGATGTCGTGAAAGGTGCAGCCGGAGATTTCTTTGCCGGTTTTGTTTCAAGATCCTTAATCGCATAGGCTGCTCCTATATTAAGCGTTAAAAAATCTTTAGCTTCTTGTTCACTAGCAAAACTTTTCGACAAACGCGCTTTCACTACCTTGCCTTCTCCTGTTTTAAACTCGGCCGTAATCACATAAGAGGATTCCACGTTAAATTCATTAATCTCTTTTTCCCTTTCCACGATTAATCGAACAGCAACCGATTGAACACGTCCTGCCGACAATCCCCCTTTGACCTTTTTCCACAAGACAGGAGATAACTCATACCCTACCAAACGGTCTAACACACGTCTAGCTTGTTGAGCATTTACTAAATTATAATTAATCCCTCTTGGGTTTTCAATTGCTTTTAATATCGCTGACTTAGTAATTTCGTGAAAAACAATTCGCTTTGTCTTCGTCTGATCTAATTTCAATTCTTCAGCTAAATGCCATGCAATAGCCTCCCCCTCTCGGTCCTCATCGGAAGCTAACCAAACAACCTCTGCGTTTTTAGAAAGGTCTTTTAACTTTTTAACTACTGCTTTTTTATCACTAGAAACCTCATACTTGGGTTTGAAATTATCCTCTACGTTTACTCCTATCTCTTTAGAAGGCAAATCCGCTATATGTCCATAACTAGATTCCACCTGATAATCTTTTCCTAAAAATTTTTCAATTGTTTTTGCCTTTGCAGGCGACTCCACGATCACTAAATTCTTTGCCATACTTCATTATTTTGTGAAGCAAAAATATGCGTTTTTTCTTAATATTTCCACTCCAACCGATATAATTCACACTTTCTCTTAAATTCCCCTACAATGCTTTAAAAAATACACATTTTTTTAACGTTGATTATCAAAAGATCCTCTTTTATAACCAAACAACATTCACTAAGAAAAATTGCTCAAAAGTAAAGAAACAAAAGCAATTTAGTTGTACCAAGGTCGTATTTTAGCAAGTATACACTTATAAACAGCTCCTATCTTAGCAATTCATTTCTCACTTTAGACTGCAAACATCCAACTTTTTTAGAAATATTCACACATTATTCTCAAAAAAAAGCTTTATCACCTGTTAAGAATAGGTCAATACATGGTCTTTTTTACCTGTAAACAAAGCTCTTCTTTTCTTTTGGTCCTATTCTCAAAATACTATTAAATATAAAGCTGTCAACTTGTCAGTAAATAAATTTAAACTATCTTTGTGGCTTAAAATAAAACTCCCTTTTAAATAATCATATGGAAAAGGTAATTGACGAAAATAAACAAGGAACAAGCTTACAGCTAACACAGAATAAAGACAATACGAAGAAGCTTTTTATTGAAAGTTACGGTTGTCAAATGAACTTTTCTGATAGCGAGATTGTTGCCTCAATTTTATCTGACGCAGGATACAACACAACCAATAACCTAGAAGAAGCTGATTTAGTTTTAGTAAATACTTGCTCGATTCGAGATAAGGCCGAACAAACAGTGCGCAAACGCTTAGATCAATACAACCGTATTAAAAGAAAAAACCCAGGAATGAAAGTTGGGGTATTGGGTTGTATGGCAGAACGCTTAAAGAGCAAATTCTTAGAGGAGGAAAAAATTGTAGACATGGTGGTAGGTCCTGATGCATACAAAGATTTACCAAACTTGTTAAAAGAAGTAGACGAAGGAAGAGATGCGATCAACGTAATTTTATCGAAAGATGAAACCTATGGAGACATTTCACCGGTTCGCTTACAAAGTAATGGCGTTACTGCTTTTGTATCAATTACAAGAGGCTGTGATAATATGTGTACCTTTTGTGTTGTTCCTTTTACTAGAGGACGCGAACGCAGTAGAGAACCCCATAGTATTATCTCTGAAATCCAAGACCTATACGAAAGAGGTTTTAAAGAAATTACCTTATTAGGTCAAAATGTAGATAGCTACCTGTGGTATGGGGGTGGATTGAAAAAAGACTTTGATAAGGCAACTGAAATTCAAAAAGCTACTGCGGTTGATTTTGCTCAATTATTAGAGCTATGTGCAACTAAATTTCCGAAAATGAGATTTCGTTTTTCGACTTCCAACCCGCAAGACATGCATATGGAAGTAATAGAGGTTATTGCCCGTCATGACAATATTTGCAAATACATTCACTTACCTGTACAATCGGGAAGTACTCGTATTTTGCAAGAGATGAATCGCCAACACACAAGAGAAGAATACATCGAATTAATTGACAAAATCTACGCGTTAATTCCAGATATCTCCTTGTCACAAGATATGATTACGGGATTCCCTACAGAGACCGAAGAAGATCATCAAGACACGCTTTCTTTAATGGAACACGTGCGTTATGACTTTGGTTTTATGTTTGCTTATTCGGAGCGACCAGGTACTTTAGCGGCTCGTAAATTAAAAGACGACGTTCCTGAAGAAACTAAAAAACGTCGTTTAAGCGAGATCATTGCTGTTCAAGGTAAGATCAGTTTAGAACGCACAAAGCGCTTTGTTGGTCAAACCGTTGAAGTGTTAATCGAAAAGTCATCGAAGCGTTCAGATTTAGAATGGAGCGGTAGAAACTCGCAAAACACAACAGTTGTGTTCCCGAAAGAAAATTATAAAGTGGGAGACTTTGTCGAAGTGTACATTGAAGATTGCACTTCTGCAACGCTTATTGGAAAAGCAGTAGGCTACTCTCCAATGCAAGCTTAATCCCTCTTGTTGAAATAGCTCTCTCAAAAAGTTTACTACATGGAAAACGTTCAAGCGATAAAACAACGATTTGAAATTATAGGAAATGATCCTAAACTAAACCGTGCGATTCAGAAGGCAATTCAAGTTGCTCCAACTGATATTTCAGTTTTAGTAACAGGAGAAAGTGGGGTTGGGAAAGAAAGTGTTCCCAAGATCATCCATTCCCTTTCGCATCGCAAGCACGGGAAGTACATTGCTGTCAATTGTGGCGCTATTCCGGAAGGAACCATTGACAGCGAACTTTTTGGTCACGAAAAAGGAGCCTTTACAGGGGCCATTGGTACACGTGAAGGGTATTTTGAAGAAGCAAATGGAGGAACCATCTTTTTAGATGAAGTAGGAGAATTACCCCTAACCACGCAAGTGCGTTTACTGCGTGTACTAGAAAATGGGGAATTTATCAAAGTAGGTTCTTCTCGTGTTCAAAAAACAGATATCCGCATTATTGCAGCTACAAATGTCAATATGATTGACGCTATTCAGAAAGGCAAATTTAGAGAAGATTTATACTATCGACTAAGCACAGTAGAAATTGCACTCCCTCCTCTTCGAGAACGAGGGGAAGACATTCACTTGTTGTTTCGAAAATTCGCTTCTGACTTTGCTCATAAATACAAAATGCCTCCTGTTCGCTTAGATGCTAACGCCGCTAATTTTTTAATTCGATACCGTTGGGATGGGAACATCCGACAGCTGCGAAATGTAGCGGAGGAGATTTCCGTATTGGAAACCAATCGCGAAATCACACTTCCCATCTTGCAGTCATACTTACCCAATCACGACAGGCAATTACCTTCTGTCGTACAAGGTAAAAAGGCAGAAAGCGATTTTAGTACAGAGCGAGAGATTTTATATAAAATTCTCTTTGACATGCGCAATGACATCACAGATTTAAAAAAGCTTACCTTAGAGCTTTTAAAACAGGATAAAGGACAAGTACAGGAAAGTAATCAGCTCTTGATTCAGCGTATTTACGGAAGCAAATCGAATGAACCAACAGACTATACTACAAGTGCTTCGGATATTTTACAGCTGGAGAACAACAACTTGCACCCTAGTCAACCTGCACATTCAACGTTTCATCCGACCCTTATCGAAGACGATGACGACGAAGAGGATTACCTCATTGCAGAAACAATAGAGGACGAACCTTTAAATTTAGAAGAGCAAGAGGTAGAATTAATTCGAAAAGCCTTAGATCGAAACAAAGGCAAGCGCAAAGCCGCTGCAGAAGAACTGGGGATTTCCGAGCGAACACTATATCGAAAGATCAAACAATATAACTTATAGAAAATGAAGTTAAAACCGATCATTGCGATTCTTTTTATCGCATTAGGCTTACAAAGCTGTAAATATTATAACTTTACAGGTACAGGAAAAATTGACGCTGATTCATTTCAAGTGAATTACTTTCAAAATAATGCTCCATTAGTTGAACCCGGTATTGAGCGTACGTTTACCTTGGCTTTACAAGATCTTATCCAAGGACAAACGAGTTTGACATTGACCAATTCGGATGCGGATCTCCTATATGAAGGAGAAATTGTCGATTATAGAATTAGCCCAATGACGGCAACAGCAGATCAGAGAGCTGCGCAGAACCGTTTGTATATTGCAGTAAATGTACGCTTTACAAACAAAAGAAATCCAGATGACGATTTTGAAAAGCGCTTCTCTTTTTACTACGACTACGATGCTAATGCACAATTAGTTGGAGGTACATTAAACACTGCTTTAGACGAGATTTTTGAACGCATTACACAAGATGTTTTCAATGAGTCCTTAGCGAAATGGTAAAAAACAAATCAAATTGAATATAAACACACTACATACCTACTTAGCTGATCCCACACTATTACAGCGATCAGATATCCATGAATTGAAACAATTATTGGAACAGTATCCCTATGTACAAGCGATAAGAAGTTTATATCTCAAAGCTTTATATTCAAACGAAAGCACCTCTTATAATCAGGAACTCAAGAAAACAGCAGCCTATACGCTAGATCGCGATATGTTGTTTAACTTCATTGTTTCGGACGACTTTACGGCATATCGTCCGTTACCGTTAGCTTCTGAAGGGGAAGAAATAACGGAAACGCAAGAAGACCCTGTTGTAATACCCAAAGAAAAGGTCGTAGAACAAAACATCAGTGCACTACTGGAAAACATTTCTAAAGTAGCATACGCCATAACACAAGAAGACAGATCTACGTCAGCAGAACAGCTCGAAGAAGAAAAACAAATCAAGAAAGAAACAGCTACCGAAGCTGACCTTCTTCTAGAGATAGATGATTCAAATTTAACAGCGGAGACAAATTCCATCGATAACACAGTTGAATCCTTAGAGAACAAACTAGAAATTGGCAAACCTTTAGCATTTGAAACTGGTGAAAAATACTCTTTCCACGAGTGGTTACAATTGTCCAAACAACAGCCAATTCTCAGAGAATCGAATATAAAAAGCGACGATACACCGCAAGAACAGGAAGAAAAAAAGAAAGAATTTACAGAAGATGAAAAAAAATTTCAAGAAACTTTAGAAAAAAAACAAGCGTTAATTGACAAATTCATCGAGGCAAATCCTAAAATTATCCCAACAAAAAAAGCCACGGCAAGTCCTATCAATATTGAATTATCCGTACAAGAGAACACAAGTTTAATGACGGAGACTTTAGCCAAAATTTATTTGGAGCAAAAAAAATATCAAAAAGCAATACAAGCTTATGAGATTTTAATTTTGAAATATCCAGAAAAAAGTAGTTTCTTTGCAAACCAAATATTAGATATAAAAGCGTTACAACAACATAATAGTTTATAAGCATGAACACATTTACAGTATTTTTAGTATTGATTGCTATCGTATGTTTTTTATTAATTGTGGTTATTATGGTACAAAATCCTAAAGGTGGAGGTTTAGACTCCTCTTTTGGAGGATCTACTGTTGCAGGAGGTGTAAAAAACACGAATGACTTCTTAGATAAGAGTACTTGGACTTTAGGAGCGGTGTTAATCATCCTTATTTTAATGTCAAGCATTAGCTTTAGTGGTGGTGCAATTGGAGATTCTAAACTTTTAGATCCAAATGCAGAAATTCCAGTACAGCAAACAGTTGTTCCTGCTGCTAGTACAGAAGACACAACGGAAGCACCGGTAACTTCTGAGACATCAACACCAGAAACTACACAAGAATAAAAAATCAGTTTTTTTAAAATACAAAAATGCCAGCTGTCAAGTTGGCATTTTTTTTTGCTCGATAGGTGCCAATACAAGGTTTGGCACACTTTATGACTAGTTCTATATCGTTTAGAACTAATATAAATAATTCAATTTCATAAACTATAACACTATGGCATTAAACATTAAACCACTTGCGGATAGAGTTCTTATTGAACCTCAACCAGCAGAAACAAAAACTGCTTCTGGTATTTTCATTCCTGATACAGCGAAAGAGAAACCACAAAAAGGGACAGTAGTCGCTGTAGGAAACGGTACAAAGGACCACAACATGACAGTACAAGTAGGTGATACAGTACTTTATGGTAAATATGCAGGAACAGAGCTAAAATTAGAAGGTAAAGATTACCTTATCATGCGTGAAGATGACATCTTAGCGATTGTTTAATAAATTGAATAATAACAAAGTAAAACAAGACTAGATCATGGCAAAAGATATTAAATTCGACATTGAAGCACGCGAAGGCTTAAAACGCGGTGTTGATGCTTTAGCAAATGCTGTTAAAGTAACGTTAGGACCAAAAGGAAGAAACGTAATTATTGGAAAATCATTTGGTGCACCAACAGTAACCAAAGATGGTGTTTCTGTAGCAAAAGAAGTAGAGTTAGAAGATGCACTTGAGAATATGGGTGCTCAAATGGTAAAAGAAGTTGCTTCTAAAACCAATGACTTAGCAGGAGACGGAACAACTACCGCTACTGTACTAGCACAAGCTATTGTTAAAGAAGGATTGAAAAACGTGGCTGCTGGGGCAAATCCAATGGATTTAAAACGCGGAATGGACAAAGCGGTTGAAGTAATCGTGAACCATTTAAAAGATCAAGCACAAGAAGTAGGTGGATCCATGGATAAAATCCAACAGATTGCTTCTATTTCAGCGAACAACGACGAATTTATTGGAGAATTAATTGCACAAGCTTTCGAAAAAGTAGGAAAAGAAGGTGTAATCACTGTTGAAGAAGCAAAAGGAACAGAAACATTTGTTGATGTTGTAGAAGGAATGCAATTTGACAGAGGATACTTATCTCCTTATTTCGTGACCAATTCAGAGAAAATGGAAGTAGAATTAGATTCTCCTTACATTTTACTATATGACAAAAAAGTATCTTCTCTAAAAGAATTACTTCCAGTACTAGAGCCAGTGGCTCAATCAGGGAAACCTTTATTAATCATAGCTGAAGATGTTGACGGGGAAGCTTTGTCTACTTTGGTAGTAAACAAATTGAGAGGAGCTTTAAAAATTGCTGCTGTAAAAGCACCAGGATTTGGAGATCGAAGAAAAGCAATGTTAGAAGATATCGCTATCTTAACTGGTGGTGTAGTAATCTCTGAAGAACAAGGGTACACGTTAGAAAACACTTCATTAGAAATGTTAGGTACGTGTAAACGTGTAAACATCGACAAAGACAATACAACAATTGTTAGCGGAAGTGGAGCTTCAGATATGATTCAAAACCGCGTAAACCAAATCAAAGCTCAGATGGAAACAACTACATCTGACTATGATAGAGAAAAATTACAAGAGCGCTTAGCTAAATTAGCGGGTGGTGTCGCTGTATTGTATGTAGGTGCTGCTACGGAAGTAGAGATGAAAGAGAAAAAAGACAGAGTAGATGACGCTTTACACGCTACTAGAGCGGCAATTGAAGAAGGAATCGTTGCTGGAGGTGGAGTTGCTTTACTTCGTGCAAAGGCGAACCTTAATTCAATTAAAGCAGTAAACGCAGACGAAGAAACAGGAATCCAAATCATTGCTAAAGCGATAGAATCTCCATTGAGAACTATCGTAGAAAATGCAGGTTTAGAAGGTTCTGTTGTTGTAGCTAAAGTATTAGAAGGAAGTAATAACTTCGGATACAACGCAAAAACAAACGAATACATCGATATGTTACAAGCAGGTGTAATCGATCCTAAAAAAGTAACTAGAGTTGCTTTAGAAAATGCAGCTTCAGTTGCAGGTATGATCCTTATCACAGAATGCGCTTTGGTTGATATTAAAGACGAAAACGGTGGTGGAATGCCAATGGGAGGCGGAATGCCAGGTATGATGTAAAATCACACCCTATTATAAAAAAAACGGCTTGAAGAATTCTTCAAGCCGTTTTTTTTTATAATAGGTTTGTACGTTGTGCAGTTGTCGATTTATTGAATTAAAAAACAAATTGTTTTCCAACCCCTAATCTTCTCATCCCCCCAACTGATCACTGTTAACTATTTTACAATTTCCTTTAAATCAGCAATTGTTGCCATAGGATCTGCTGCACTAAACACAAAATTACCTGCTACTAATGCTTCAGCACCAGCCTCCACTAAAGCTTTTGCATTTTTACTGTTTACACCACCATCGATTTCAATAATAACATTCGCACCCTTCGCATCGATCATTGTTTTTAATTTACGCACTTTATCGTATGTATTTTCAATGAAGCTTTGTCCACCGAAGCCAGGGTTTACACTCATAATCAAAACTAGATCTAAATCCTGTATTATATCTTCCAAAACAGAAACGGGCGTATGTGGATTTAAAGCAACTCCAGCTTGCATTCCCTCAGCTTTAATTGCTTGTATAGTACGGTGTAAATGCGTACACGCTTCATAGTGTACCGTTAAAATATCAGCTCCCAAGTCTTTAAACGTTTTGATATAGCGATCAGGGTCTACGATCATCAAATGCACGTCTAATGTTTTCTTTGCATATTTGTTAATTGCAGCCAATACCGGCATACCGAATGAAATATTAGGAACAAAAACTCCATCCATAATATCGATGTGGAACCAATCTGCTTGGCTTTCATTCACCATTTCAATATCGCGTTGTAGGTTTGCAAAATCCGCTGCCAAAACGGAAGGTGCAATTTTTATATTTTTCATACTATCGTGTTGTTTGTACAAAGATAAAAAAATCCTAAGAGGAAATTCCGCTCAGGATTTTATAATTCTATTATTGTTCTTTTATTGTAGCTTCAAAAAGCGCAGCAAAATACGTGATAATCTTAGCGCGCACCTCATCTTCATCAACATAGTTTACACCAAGCTCAACATGCAAAGACGTGACACCTTTACCGCGAATTCCACAAGGAATAATATTGTCAAAATACCCTAAATCAGAATTGACATTTAAAGCAAAACCATGCATCGTTACCCAACGAGAAGCACGCACGCCCATTGCGCAAATTTTTCTCGCAAATGGCGTACCTACATCTAACCAAACTCCCGTTTCCCCTTCACTACGCGTTGCTTCGATTCCGTAGTCTTTCAACACGAGAATCATCGTTTCCTCTAGCAAACGCAAATACTTGTGAATATCAGTGAAGAAATTTTCCAAATCCAAAATTGGATAACCTACAATCTGCCCAGGGCCATGATAGGTAATATCTCCTCCTCTATTGATCTTGTAAAAGGTAGCTCCTTTTGCTTCTAATTGTTCTTCATTGAGCAATAGATTTTCTATATGTCCACTTTTTCCCAACGTATAAACATGGGGGTGTTCGACAAACAAAAAGTAATTCGGTGTTGCCTCCTCTTTTTCTTCGCGTCTATTGTTAATTTTAATGTCTAAGATTGACTGAAAAAGCTCCTCTTGATACGTCCACGTATCTTGATAATCTTTCTCACCTAGATCAATTAAGGTTACTTCTTTATTCATTTTTCGAAAAACTTAGCGGTTGTATTTTGGATTATTGAGGATGACTAATGCACCTATAACCCCAGGAATCCACCCAGCAAGGGTTAATAACAACACAATTAGTATAGAACCACACCCTTTGTCATAAACAGCTATAGGCGGAAAAATAATCGATAGAATAACTCTCCAAACACTCATAATCACATATTTATAAAAGACAAATTTCGTCATTTTTTATCAATAACCACAAAAATTTCAGCTAAAGCCTTGTTTAGAACTGCCTATAAATCATCAAATGACTAATTAACTGACATTTGGAGCAATAGAATTGCCCCTAATTTTTAAAGATTACCTATATTTGCACTTTATAAATTAATTCATAATTCACAATTATTATGCAACTTTCAGAACAAGAAATCATCAGAAGAGAGAAGCTCGCAAAATTGCAAGAGCTTGGTGTGAATCCTTATCCTGCTAACTTATTTCCAGTAAATCATACATCCAAGCAGATAAAGAACGGTTTTGAAGAAGGTAAGAAGGTAATTGTGGCAGGGAGATTAATGTCTTCCCGTATTCAAGGAAAAGCTTCTTTCGCAACCATTCAAGACAGTGAAGGAAAGATTCAATTATACATCAACAGAGACGAACTTTGCCCAGGTGAGAACAAAGATTTATATAACGAAGTTTACAAAAAACTAATTGACTTAGGAGATATCATTGGTATCGAAGGAGAGTTATTCACAACGCAAGTTGGAGAAAAAACGGTACGCGTACAAGGACTTTCTTTATTGAGCAAAGCCTTGCGTCCACTACCTTTACCTAAAACGGATGCAGAAGGGAATACGTTTGATGCTTTTACTGATCCAGAATTGCGCTACAGAATGCGTTATGTAGATTTAGTTGTTAATCCTTCAATCAAGGAAACATTTATCAAACGTACGAAATTGTTTAACGCCATGCGTCAGTTCTTCAATGAGTCTGGCTATATGGAGGTTGAAACACCTGTACTACAGTCTATCCCTGGCGGAGCCGCTGCACGCCCCTTCATGACGCATCATAACGCCTTGGATATTCCATTGTATTTGCGCATCGCAAACGAATTGTATTTAAAACGTTTAATTGTAGGTGGTTTTGACGGAGTCTATGAGTTTGCTAAAAACTTCCGCAATGAAGGAATGGACAGAACCCACAATCCGGAATTTACCGTAATGGAAATCTATGTAGCGTACAAAGACTACAACTGGATGATGGACTTCACAGAACGCTTATTAGAGTACTGTGCAATTGCAGTAAACGGTTCTTCAAAAGCTATTTTTGGCGAACATGAAATTGATTTTAAAGCCCCTTATAAACGAATCACGATGGCAGATTCGATTAAAGAATTCACTGGTTTTGACATTACAGGAAAAACGGAAGACGAAATTCGCCAAGCGGCTTTAGGCATGGGAATTCCAGTGGATGCAACTATGGGTAAAGGAAAATTAATTGATGAGATTTTCGGTGAAAAATGTGAAGGGAACTACATCCAACCAACGTTTATCACAGATTATCCAAAAGAGATGTCGCCTTTAACCAAAGCACATAGAGATAATCCAGAGTTAACGGAGCGTTTTGAGTTAATGGTTTGCGGAAAAGAGATTGCAAATGCCTACTCGGAGTTAAATGACCCGATTGATCAAAGAGAGCGTTTTGAAGCTCAAATGGCTTTGGCAGATCGCGGAGATGACGAAGCGATGTTTATTGATCAAGACTTCTTGCGTGCTTTAGAATACGGAATGCCTCCTACGTCTGGAATGGGAATTGGAATGGATCGTTTAGCCATGTTCTTAACAAACAATCCATCAATTCAAGAAGTGTTGTTTTTCCCTCAAATGAGACCAGAGAAAACAGCACCAACGGTAGAATTATCAGAAGAAGAAAAAATCATCATCCAAATTCTAGAAAACAACGAAAACAAAGTAGAACTAGGTTCGTTAAAAGAACAAGCGGCTTTGAGTGGCAAAAAATGGGATAAAGCAATGAAAGCACTTTCTTCACATAACTTGACAAAAGTAGTTACTGAAGAAGAAACAAAATACGTTGTTTATCAACAATAAGAGATGACTGATAAGCAACATTGTCTTATCGAAAATCATAAAATAAAAAAGCAGTAGGAATTTTTCTACTGCTTTTTTTATTGCCTATAGAAATAGCACAAACTACTTCGAAATAACGAGCTCTCTTCTTACAGCTCAAACAAGCGATATTTCAGACTAAATCCGATTGTGGGAATAACCTGCGACTCTTTTACATCAAAATCGCTTACATGGCCAATTCCCAAGTGTAAATCAAAAAGGAATCTGTTCGAAAAATGGCGTTCAATTCCCCAATTAATCTCCGTTAAGAGCACGCGGTTCAAATTGTAAAAGGAAGAATCTCCAAAAGAGTATTTCGCTTGTAGGGAGACGAAATTTCTCTTTCGATCAAGATCTACGTAATTCCATTTAACAATTCCCTTCGTATAGGGGATCAAATGCTTGTAATCTAAGGTCATGGTAAAACCGTCAAATACATCATATCCCACACCGTATCCAACAGCCCCTTCTGCGTAAAATTTACCATAAATATTTTTGTTTGCTGATAATTCAATTCCGTGAAGACCTAGCCCAAGCTTCACATCTTCTTTTGATTGTGCATAGGCGGAAGATAACATACTCAAACATGCAATACATCCAACTATAGTTTTTATTCCTCTATACCCTTGTTTCATTGCGCTAAAATTTCTGCGTAAAACTAATAAAAATTAAGTTAATTTTATTTGTAGATAAAAACAAAAAAACATTTTCACTTTTTTACTCTCCATGCAAATAAAAAAAGCACTGCTAATTTTGCAGTGCTTTTTTATTATCCTAAATACGTTTTCAGTATTTTACTTCTTGATGTATGTTTCAATCTACGGATTGCTTTTTCTTTAATTTGTCTGACGCGTTCTCTTGTCAAATCAAACGTTTCTCCTATTTCTTCAAGCGTCATTGGGTGTTGATCGCCCAAGCCAAAATACAAACGAACCACATCAGCCTCACGCGGAGTCAAAGTTTCTAATGCTCTTTCAATTTCAGTACGCAGCGATTCATGGATTAATTCACGATCTGGATTTGGTGATTCACCAGAACGCAAGACATCGTATAAGTTAGAGTCTTCCCCTTCAACTAAAGGCGCATCCATAGATAAGTGACGACCAGAGTTTTTCATACTCTCTTTTACGTCATTGACAGTCATATCCAGCTCAACAGCAATCTCTTCTGCAGAAGGCGGACGCTCGTTTGACTGTTCTAATAACGCGTACATCTTATTAATTTTATTAATCGAACCAATTTTGTTTAATGGTAAACGTACAATTCTCGATTGCTCAGCTAAAGCGGATAAAATAGATTGTCTAATCCACCAAACTGCGTAAGAAATAAATTTAAATCCACGAGTTTCATCAAAACGCTGTGCAGCTTTGATCAAACCTAAGTTTCCTTCATTAATTAAATCCGGAAGAGTCAATCCTTGGTTTTGGTACTGTTTTGCTACCGAAACCACGAATCTCAAGTTCGCCTTAGTTAACTTTTCTAACGCTCTTTGATCACCGGCCTTAATTCGCTGTGCTAATTCTACCTCTTCATCTGCAGTAATCAAATCTACTTTACCAATTTCTTGCAAGTACTTATCAAGTGAAGCAGTTTCACGATTCGTAACTTGCTTGGTAATTTTAAGTTGTCTCATATTATTTTACTCCTTATTTGTCTTTGTTCTTATGGTCTACATTAGTTATACGTATCCTTTACCCAAAAAGTTACAATATTTGAAAAAATAATTTTTCTCACACATCTAATTGAAAAATATAAAGCCTTAAAAACAGTGTTTTCAAGGCTTTATGCGAATCTTTTATACTAGGAATAAATAAATATCTCTTAGTAATAGTTTGTTTTACTCAATTCCTTTTCATCTACTTCTACTTCATCCAAGTAGCGTTCTAAACTATCGTCTAACTCCTTTATCCAAGGAGTATGGTGTTCTTCTGCACAGACATTCGTCATCACTGAAGTATAAACTTTATCTCGATAAGCTAAAATATTATCTTCTTTTGAATTTAACCACGTCTTAAACATTTCAGAAACCTTATCAATATTAAAACTTGGATAATCTGTCAAGTCAATAAGTTCTTTAATATAAGCCGTTTGGAAGTCCACATGATCATTACCTGTTTCTGTGCGCTCTTCAGCCGCAAGCCATTTAGCAATATCAGCTTCACGCTCTTCCTTATTAGGAAGCGCAATATGGCCTAACATATAATCACGCGCAAACCAAGCTTGTGCATCAAACATATTAAACGTATAATATTGATCTTGCATACCTAAGAAAATTAAACGCTCATTTTCATTAAACACTACTCCTTTATACAGATTGTCTGGATAGAGGCAGTTTTTTGTTTTTAAACGCAAATTATCAGGTAAGAAAGGGAATTTATGTTGATAACCTGTACATAAAACTACAGCATCGTATTCTTTTGTTGTACCATCTTTAAAAAAGGCTACATTGTCTTCGAAGTGAGTCACGATCGGCTTTTCTTCGATTCCCTTAGGCCATTTCACACCAATTGGGTTGGTACGATACGAAATAGTCACGGATTTACTTCCGTGCTTAAAACACTGTACTCCAATATCTTCCGCTGAATAACTACTTCCAATCAACAGAATATCTTTGTCAATAAATTGATCCGCTCCACGGAAGTCATGGGCGTGCATAACTGTTCCTGGGAAGTTGTCAATTCCTTTAAAGAATGGCATATTAGGAGTTGAGAAATGTCCTGTACCTACAACGAGATAATCAAAAAATTCTTCAAACGTCTTATTAGCAACCAAGTCATCAAAAATAACGCGGAATTGCTTTTTATCTTCTAAATAGTCTACCCAACGAGCAACAGTATTAAATTTAATATAGTCACGAGCATTACTTTGTTTGATACGTCCTTCGATATAATCAAAAAGCACTTCTCTTGGAGGATAAGAAGAAATAGGTTGTTTAAAGTGATCCATAAAGGTGTAATCCGCAAACTCCAAGCACTCTTTAGGTCCGTTAGACCATAAGTACTTATACATACTCCCGTGCAAAGGCTCTCCGTATTTCCCTACACCTGTACGCCAAGTATAGTTCCACATTCCACCCCAATTATCTTGTTTTTCGTAACACTTAATTTCTGGAATTGGATTCCCTTTTTTCTGTTCTGATTCGAAAGCTCTTAACATAGCAAGCCCACTTGGACCTGCTCCAATAATTCCTACTTTAAAATTAGTCATTATATATTACTATTTTTAGGCCCCTAACTTTCTTGCGAAATGGAGCTAATTAATAAACGATATTTTAGATTTCATCAAAGAAAGAATCCTGTATACAGATTCTTACAGACACTCTTGCTGAGTGATTTGATAGGTCATCACGAAGAACAACCTACTAATAGGAGAACCCATAGCGGGTTCTTACTAGACAAAGAGGAAAAGCCTCTATATATTACTGCCTAATTGCAAGTGATTTGAATCAATCACTTTACAGCTGATAGAGCAAATATAAGCATTTTTTTAGACATTGCCAAATCGATTTGTTTTTAACTAGCTAAAAATCAACTCTTACTCCTCAAAAAAAAGGGGGACGTCTTATAAAAAAGTGTATCTTTATCCTAATTTAATCAAAAATAAATGAATCAAAAACCGAAACTTACCCTTGCACTCTACAGCCTTTCTCTTCTTAGCACCTTGTTGATTATAGGCTTCGCCCTTTTAAGTCACATGGGAACGAACGGAATCTACACGTATACGCTTATCGGTGTAGCATACGAACTCCTATGGTTACCACTACTTGCATTCTTATTGGGAATTCCTTTGGTATGGCTTGTATTAGCCATACAGAAAAAAACAGCCTGGAGTAAATTAATTCTACCTTGTATTTTATCAGGAATAACGATATTGTATCTCATAGTATCACAATAAAAAAAAGAGCCGTAAACGGCTCTTTCTATTTATTATATCTTATAATTACCTTGCTTGTCTTTCAACACCGTATACATTTTTTGATAGGTATGAACTTCTGTTTGTAAACGTTCTCCTTCTCGAAGTAAATAACCTGCCATCACTTCCAGTTCTGTTTGGGGCTTATTACTTATGAAATCACTGTGCATCGATGTAGTAGAGTCAAAGGGAATCGCTGCCAAACGCTGCATAATTACCTCAACAACATCTTCCGCTAAAGGAACGCCTTTCGCCTTAGCTACAACACTAGCTTCTGTTACTAATGCATATATAGTAGGCGCATGATCACGCATCACTACACCAAAAGAGCTGTTATAAAATGTAGTAGCGACAGCAGAAGAAGAAACTAAGATATACTTTTCCCATACTTCTCTAGCGATATCTTGGGTACAAAAAGAAGTAATCCCAGCAGCTTGTAAAAAGTGATTGACTTGAATCATTAAAGGAGTTACTCCCTCCGTTCGACCAAACACAATTTTTTGTCTTCCACTTGGATTGTCAATTACTCCAGGATCTTTCAGACGAGACACCATATACGTACATCCTTGCCACACCTCAGCCTCCAATTCGAAATCGAGCTTTTCAAAAGCCTCTACCCCATTCAGCAGCGGTAAAATAACCGTGTTTTTAGAGACGTTCTTCTTTAAGTCTACAATTACCTCATTCAAATCATATTCCTTCGTGCAAAGCAAGATAAAATTCATTCTCCCCAACTCTTGTACGTGTTCAACTACGCGAGTTGGTTTTCCAACGATAACGCGATCTTTAGACAACACCGTTAGTCCTTCTTTTTTGATCTGGGTCCCGTGTTCCCCTCTAGCAACAAAATGAATATCTACTTGCTCGTCACTTTCATAATAATGTGCCAATAACCCGCCATAAAAACCACCTACACCTCCTAGACCTATAACTCCTATATTTACTTTACTCATCCTGTATTATGTATTGATTTTTAAAGATACTCAAAAACCCAGAAAACCCGTTATTTTCAAAGGGAATAAAACAAAAAAACACCTCAATTGAGGTGTTTTTATATGATGATCAGAATTATTTCTTCTCTTCTTTTTTTGCTCCTTGTGTTCCTTCTGGCTTGTTGCCTTCTGGTTTATTTTCTCTTGGAGGACGCGGCATAAGCGCTTTTTTAGAAACTTTTGGTTTTTTCGTTTTCGGATCAATACCCAAGTATTTCACCTCTAACTCATCTCCAATTTTCAATACATCTGAAGGATTTTCAATACGTTTCCAATCAAATTCAGATACATGAAGTAAGGTTTCTTTTCCTGGTACGAATTCTACAACCGCACCAAAATCTAGCATTTTCACTACTTTCACTTTATACACTTCTCCTTCAACTGGAGAGAAGATCGTATTGCTAATTGTAGCTAAAGCTCTATCCATACCTGCTTGATCAGTACCCAATACTTCAATTAAACCAAAGTCCCCCTCTTCGTTAATAACGATAGTCGTACCTGTATCTGCTTGAAGTGCTTGAATGTTTTTACCACCAGGTCCGATAACTGCACCGATAAAATCTTTAGGGATTGTAACCGTAACAATTTTTGGAGCTTTAGGTTTCACTGTAGCATTAGGAGCAGCAATGGTCTCTTCTAACAATCCTAAGATGTGTAAACGACCATCAAGAGCTTGCTTTAATGCTTGTTCCATGATTTCATAAGCTAGTCCATCGATTTTAATATCCATTTGACAAGCAGTGATACCGTCTTTTGTTCCCGTAACTTTAAAGTCCATATCTCCTAAGTGATCTTCATCTCCTAAGATATCAGACAATACAGCCCAACGTCCTGTTTTAGCATCAGAAATTAATCCCATTGCAATACCAGAAACGGGTTTTACCATTTGAATACCTGCATCCATTAGCGCTAAAGTACCCGCACAAACCGTTGCCATTGAAGACGAACCGTTTGATTCTAACACTTCAGATACTAAACGAATTGTATAAGGACAATCCGCAGGAATCATGTTTTTCAATGCGCGTTGTGCCAAGTTTCCATGTCCAACCTCGCGACGTGAAGTACCTCTTAAAGGTTTTGCTTCACCTGTTGAGAATGGTGGGAAGTTATAGTGCAAATAGAATCTTTCTTCACCTTGTTCACTTGGTAAGTCGATGATGTTTGCGTCTCTTGATGTACCTAGTGTAACTGTTGCTAAAGCTTGCGTTTCACCACGTGTAAAGATAGACGATCCGTGTACAGAAGGTAAATAATCTACTTCACTCCAAATTGGACGAATTTCTGTTGTTTTACGACCATCCAAACGGATATTTTGATCTAAAATCAAGTTGCGTACCGCTTCTTTTTGTGTTTTCTTGAAATACGTACTGATTAATTCCGCTTTTTCTTCTAAATCTTCTTCAGAAAACAACGCTTTAACTTCTTCGTATACTTCAGCAAATTTCTCTCCACGTTCGTTTTTAGCACTTGCATGTGAAGCGATATCATACAATTTAGCATAAGCTGCATCATGAACGATTTTCTCTACCTCAGCATCTGTAACTTCTGGTTCGTACTCGCGGAAAGTAAGACCTAAAGCTGCACGCATTTTCTCTTGTGCTTCGATTTGAACTTTGATAGCATCATGCGCAAACTTAATTGCATCGATCATTTCTTGTTCTGAGATTTCTCTCATTTCACCCTCTACCATACAAACAGAATCTTTAGACGCTCCGATCATCATATCGATATCCGATTGATCTAATTGTTCTCTTGAAGGGTTGATAATGAATTGTCCGTTGATACGTCCAACTCTTACCTCAGAGATTGAATTGTAAAAAGGAATATCTGATACAGCTAATGCTGCAGAAGCAGCTAAACCAGCTAATGCATCAGGCATTACGTTTTCGTCATGAGACATTAACTGAATCATCACTTGTGTTTCCGCGTGATAATCGTCTGGGAACAATGGGCGTAAACAACGGTCAACTAGACGCATGGTTAATACCTCTTGATCACTAGGACGCGCTTCGCGTTTAAAAAAGCCTCCTGGAAAACGTCCAGCAGCAGCGAATTTTTCTCTGTAATCTACAGTTAAAGGAAGGAAGTCTACACCAGGGTTTGCTGTTCTTGCAGAAACTGCTGTAGCTAAAAGCATACAGTCTCCCATGCGAACAACAACAGAACCGTCTGCTTGTTTGGCTAATTTCCCAGTTTCGATTGAGATGCTACGTCCATCTCCTAAATCGATAATTTCTTTGGTTACCTTAGGAATCATAATAATTTATTACTTTAGGGTTTCTGTCTCTCCGAAGAGAGACGTAAAATGTGTTGTGTGTGTGTTGTGTTGTGTGTTGTGTAGTATATGAAACCCAATGAAAAACCAGATCTAACTCTGCTAAAGGCAAAAAAACAAAAAGAGGCGCGCAGGCACCTCTTTCCTATATTGATTATTTTCTAATACCCAATACTTTAATGATCTCACGATATCTGTTAATCTCAGTTTTCTTTAAGTAGTCAAGAAGTCTTCTTCTTTTACCTACTAAAAGAACTAGTGAACGCTCTGTGTTGTAATCTTTACGATTTCTTTTTAAGTGCTCAGTTAAGTGAGAGATTCTGTAAGTGAACAAAGCGATTTGTCCCTCTGCAGATCCTGTGTTTGCAGCTACACCTCCGTGTTGTTGGAAGATCTCAGCTTTTTTTTCTTTTGTTAAATACATGCCAATATTCTTTAATGATTTTTATGTACGAACTCTAGTTTTCTAAAATTCAATTGCAAAGGTACTTTTATTTTTCAAATCATCAACACAGTTCTTTATTTTTTTTAAAAAAAAGTAAAGCACTTGGTCATACTACATTATACATAAAGTGAAGCAATGGATTCATTCAACTCTTCTAAGAAGACCTGATCTTCATTTGTAAAAGCATTCAGCGTGTGGGAGTCAATATCGATTTGCCCTATATTCACACCATGCACAAATAGGGGTACTACGATTTCTGATTTTACGGTCATACTACAGGCGATATAATTACTTTGAGCACGTACGTCTTCTACTAAAAACGTTTGATTACTTTCTGCTACTTGCCCGCAAATCCCCTTGCCAAACGGAATAACGGTGTGATCGGTTGCTTCGCCAGCATAAGGCCCGAGATGTAACAAGCGCTTTTCTACCTCGGCAAAGTAAAACCCTACCCAATCGTAATGCGGTATTTTATTTTCTAAGCTATTGCAAATAGCCTGTAATTTCTCCGTGATACTAGCTTCCCCTGCTATAATGTGCTTTGCTTCTTCTAAAAGTGTTGAATATATTGTCTGCATCTTTTCTCTTTTTTATCACCCAAAGATACGCCATCTGTTGTAGGAATTTTCTCTTTTTTACCCCTCTACTTTAAACAAAAAAACTTCTACGCTATTGAAATCCTCCTTTTTTGCTTATTTTTGTCTCATGCTAAACAAACGACTTGTCAGTATATGGTTTTTATTGATCTTCCTATTTTCAAACATAGGATGGTCGATGAGCGTGCATTATTGCCAAGGCGAAGCGCATTACAGTCCCTTGCGTTATGCCCATACGCATCAAGAAGATGCAGGCACGGGATGTACGATGGAATTGGAACAGCAAATTCAACAGGAGGAAAAAGCTTGTTGTTCTACCCCAAAAGCGGTTGAAAAACCCGTTAAAAAATTTGAAGATAAAAAATGTTGTCAAGATGAGTTGATCAAATCCAATCCTTCGGATCACAATATTCAACCTGTCTATACTCCAAATTTCGATTTTATTCTTCCAGATTACGGCTGGACGACCCTAGCTACCTATGGCATTGATTTCCCTATTCAAAAGCAGGAAATTTCAGCCTATTATATGGAGGCGAATGCTCCTCCACTCTATCAATTATATTGTCGCTTAGTACTTTACTCGTAATTTTTTGTTCCTACATTTTAGTTCAATCTGTTCTCTACAGCTTGAACAATTTTATTTTGTATGAATAATTATGCGTAAACAATGATTAAACACTTCATAAGTCTTGCTGTTTTGACAGCGGGAACTTCGCTATATGCACAACAAACGATCACAGGACAAATCGTAGACGAAACACATACCCCTGTGATCGGAGCTTCTGTTTTTTATGCCAATCAATCTATTGGCGTTGCAACGGATGCACAGGGAAGATTTACCCTAAATTTTATCGAGAAAGAACCTTTGACGGTTTCTTATATTGGTTATAAAACACAAACCTTTACTCCTCAAGTTGGACAGTCTTATCACCTTGTCCTACAACCTGAAGAATCATTGGATGAGGTGATCATCAAAACAAAACAACGCAATACCACGCGTTCGATCAAGGGAACAACAAATAGCTTCACCATGAATAGTGGTGAATTACTCAAAGCCGCTTGTTGCAATATTTCAGAAGCTTTTGAAACTAATCCTTCTATTGATGTTAACTATACCGATGCGATAACAGGAACCAAACAAATTAAAATGCTGGGGTTAACCAGTCCGTATATCCTAATTGCAGAAGAGAATATTCCTTCTGTACGAGGTGCATCTCAAATTTACGGTATGACGTTTACACCGGGTACTTGGGTAGAAAGCATTCAAGTAACCAAAGGAGCTGGAACGGTAATCAACGGATATGAGAGTATTTCTGGACAATTGAATACGGAATTGATCAAACCCGCTACGGATCGACCTTTCTTTGTTAATTTATACGGTTCAACAGACGAGCGATTTGAGGCTAATATTCACGGCAATTATCACCTCAACGACAAGTGGAGCTCTTCGCTTTTTATTCACGGAAACTTAAGAACTGGAGATCACGATAAGAATCGCGATGGGTTCTTGGATATGCCCAAAGGAGAACAGCTTAATGTGATGAACCGCTGGCAATATACCAATGTAGAAAAGGGGATTGTGAGTTTTATTACGGCTCGTTACATGAAAGACAACAAAGTGGCAGGCCAAGTGGATTTCGACAAAAAGAAAGACAAAGGATCTACAGTCCTTTGGGGATCTGAAATCAACACAGAAAAACTAGATTTATCCACCAAGTTAGGCTATGTATTTGCAGATATGCCATTTCAAAGTGCGGGACTCCAAGTAGCATACAACTACCACAAACAGGATTCGTATTTCGGCTTAAACCTATATGATATCAAGCAAAACAGCTTGTATTCTAACTTTGTTTTCAATTCCATCATAAGCAATACACTTCACAAATTTACAACAGGGCTTAGTTTCACGTTAGATCAGTATACAGAACGAGTATTTGTTCCCGGAATTCATGAAGATTTCAATCGCACGGATAATGCGCTAGGGGCATTTTATGAATATACTTATGACAATACTACTGATTTCAGTGTAGTTGCAGGTATGCGTGTCGATTATCACAACCGCATGGGTGTATTTGCAACTCCGCGTTTACACTTGCGTTATAATCCGTGGGAAAATGGTGTTTTACGCGCTTCTGTGGGGAGAGGAAAACGCATAGCCAATGTATTTGCAGAAAATCAAATCTACCTAGCGACTAATCGCCTGTTTCAAATTGAAGGTAACAACGGCAAAATTTACGATCTTGATCCTGAAATTGCGTGGAACTACGGATTGAGCTTTACACAAAACTTTCACTTTATTGGAAGAAAAGGAGATGTAACCCTAGATTTCTACCGCACCGATTTTGAGAATCAAATTGTTGTTGATGCCGATTACAACGCACATCAATTGTTGTTCTACAATTTAGATGGTAAATCCTATGCGAATAGTCTGCAGTTGGAAGTAAATTACAACCTAGCGCGCAATTTAAATTTGCGTTCTGCTTATAAGTACTACGATATTGCAACGGATCAAAAGACGGGTAAATTTGAAAAAGCCTACCAACCGAAACACCGCTTTTTCGCCAATTTAGAATATACAACTACCGAAAAAGACAATGGTGCGCATTGGAAATTTGACTTTACCTATAATTGGCTAGGCAAACAACGCATTACCTCTACAGAACAATATGCAGAAGTGAATCAGCTCAAGTCATCCTCCAATCCGTATTCGCTGATGAATTTTCAGATTACCAAAGTATTTTCTCCGCGATTTGAATTTTACGTGGGAGGTGAAAATATTGGAAATTACAAACAACGCAATCCAATTGTAAATGCACAAAATCCGTTTGATACCGATTTTGATACTTCTATGGTTTATGCTCCAGTTGCAGGTTCTATGTATTATGCGGGATTGCGATTCAAACTTGATTAATTAACTCAAAAACGTATAAGATGAAAAAAGTAATTTTAACTTTAGGTCTTGCCCTATGTACAGCTGTTGCCTTATTTGCGCAAGAAAAAGAGCAACCCAAACAAGTAATTGCTGTTAAAGGGCAATGTGAAATGTGTAAAAAACGCATCGAAAAAGCAGCTTTGGATGTTAAAGGCGTTCGCTCTGTTGATTGGTCTGTCGCGGATCAACAATTGACGGTATACCTCAACCCTAAAAAAACAACAGGAAAAGAGGTACAAGAAGCAATCGCTCAAGTAGGTCATGATACGGCTTTAATCAAAGCAACAGACGAGGCTTATAACAACTTACACGGCTGTTGTAAATATGAAAGATAGGAAAACAAAAAAAGCACTAACTAGCGATTAGTGCTTTTTTTTTCAAACAACAATATGCTATTCTGTAGCCAAACTCACAAACTACAAAATATTCTTTTTCTTTTTCATAGCATTTCTCCCTATCTTCAGTAAATCATCTTGTATAAGACACTAAAACTTGATTTACTTAAAGGATAAAAAGAAACGTAATTCTCTTTATAGCTGTATTTTATTACACAACAAATGTATGATGCTATGCATGCATAAAACATGATTTTTATCACTTTTTGAAAAATTTACGTAAAAAAGGAAAATTTAATAAAAAAAAGCACTTATGAAGACCATAAGTGCTTTTTTTTGCGTCCACGGAAGGGCTCGAACCCTCAACCCTCAGAGCCGAAATCTGATATTCTATCCAATTGAACTACGTGGACCAACCAAAATGTTTATTTTGTCAATAGTGTTTTTACTATTGTTGAAATCGTTTTTCCATCAGCTTTTCCAGCCAATTCTTTCGATGCCATTCCCATTACCTGTCCCATAGCAGCCATTCCTGCATGATTTCCATCAGCGATGATCTTAGCAATAACTACCTCTACCTCTTCATTAGACAATTGTGCTGGTAAAAATTGTTCAATAACAGCGACCTGTGCTAATTCTGGTTCAGCTAAATCAGCTCTTCCTTGTTCTGAGAAAATAGCCGCACTGTCTTTGCGTTGCTTAACTAATTTTTGCAGAATTTTGATTTCCTCTTCTTCGCTAATCTCTTCCTTAGAACCTGACTGAGTTTGCGCTAATAACAATTCTGCCTTAACTGCTCTCAATGCCTCTAAAGCGATACTATCTTTCGATTTCATGGCGCTTTTCATCGCATCCATAATAGTTACTTGTAAACTCATATCTTTTTTATTTGGTTTTGCAAAGATATAAAAAAGCCGATAAAACAAGACAAATTCGCTATTTTTACTTTTCAATCACTCTCTTTTTTCTTTCCTTATTGGACTTTTAAAACGTCTTTTTTAACTTCTTTTACTTAAATAAACCCTCTTTCTTTTTTGTTCTCTTTATGGAAAGAAAACCAAAAACAGACGTGGTATTACTTTTATTTCTCTCTTCTAAAACATTAGCATAGAGAAAGAAACTCTCTATTCGAGAGGCATTCTTCACTGTCGCATATGGTATAAACCATCCAGTTCAATGTATGCGTATTGCCCCTGTTGTCTAAAAGGAATAAACGCGTTATCTCCTTCTAAATTTCTAAGCCTTCCGTAGATGTCATAGTCTGTACGTATCCACCTGAGCAACTGCATCTTTCACAAGCTAACGTAAGATAGTAGTAACAAAAAAGTTTAGCTGTAACCAACTAAACTTTTGAATTTTTTATATTTACGCTATTTTTTAAATCTTCTCTAACTTGCATTAAAACTTTACCGAGCAAGTTTTTACCTCTCCATTTGTAAATACAATATTTATTTTCGTTTTCCATTCCATAACCAATACCCCAAATCAAATCCGTTGGACTTGCTTCCGCAATAATTTTATCTCGAGTTTCTAATAGAAGTGAGCACAAGTCTTGATTTTGATTAAATTTCGCATAATTCCCTTCATACGAAATTTCAAATCGGGATTTTTCCCAAATATTACTTCTAAAATTCTTAACTAGCCTTCCTAATCTTTTTTGATTACCAGGATGTTGTTCTTTCAAAATTTTATTTGCAATAGTATTATCACCAAATAACATCGCTTTTTTATACATGATAAACTGCTCAACACAATTAAAGGTTATCTCTTCAATACAAAAACTTTTTAAATACCATTGAGACATAAAGTCTTCTTGTCTATAAAAAAAATGAAACGAATCTTGATCATATTTCTCCATAAAAAAACTCCTCTTTTAAATCATTTAAAATTGCAATTCCTGAGTTAATCGTATCAATATATTTACTTTTATCATAACTATCTGGTATATTAACAATAAACAGTGGATTAGATACAATTCCGATTATTTGATCAATATCAGAAGTAAAAAAGTATCTTATTTGTTTAGGAAACAACGTATTATTCTCAAATTCTTTCAGCACATTTCTAACTAATTGTACTAAATAATTAAATTCTTTTTGATCCCATAAATAGGTTAATCTTAATCTATAAAGATACATTCTATCCGAGTTCTCATATAATAGATATTCTTCTAATGCTGTCATTATTTATATTTTTTAGGTTTATATCGCTCAACTATGGTTTCCTTCTTAATTATTTTATCAACTAAACCTTCTTCCATCATTTCTGATAATCTATTTGCTCTTATTCGATCATTATATCTACTTTTAATATCTTCCATTATATATTTTTCTCTGTTAGCAGCAGAAGTTAAATCTATTTTATTTGAATCCACTTTATCTAGATCAATTGCAACAACATCTGTTCCTGAACGTAAAGCCCAATCTTCCGCTAATTTACGATTCTTTGTAATGGAGATGTATTGATCTAAATAATAGTTTTTTGATCCATTATTTATATGATTTATTACCGATTGTCTAGCATTCATATCTTTTGCTTCTATATCACCTCCTAAATCTAGTAGAATCGTATCATCTAAATTCAAAGCTCTAAACCATATATCTTCCCAACCAAAAATATCAACGTAGATATTCGAATCCTTCACATAGGAATAGAACCTAAAACCACCGTGTAATCCAATCGGATCTTTAGCTATATACAACCCACTATTCGAATCGTAATAGCGGAAGCGGTTGTAGTATAACCCATCCAGCTCGATATCTTCATATTGCCCTAGCTGTCTAAAAGGGATAAACATCCGATCCCCGACAAGGTTTCTGAGCTTGCCGTAGATGTCATAGTCTGTACTCCAAACCAGCGCTCCTTCTTCGCTATACGCTTGAATTGGTCTGCCGATATAATCACTGAGGATGCTATAGTGCTTGCCATCGACAATTTTACCACAAGGCACATAGCTATTGGCTTCATATACCCAGGTCACCAGATGATCTATCGGCTCCACCTGAGTATACCCTAGCTGACCCTTTGTGTGTTAAAAAAAAGCTATCGAAATGTATGTTAAGCTAATTTATTGAAGCTTGTGGATAATTAAAATACCACAGTACTATACGATTTGTCAAAAAGAGGGGCACAGATTATACCCGAGATCTTAGCCGAATTGAACATAAATTCATTATCTAATTCCTACTATACAATGTACTTTTTTAACGATGTTTTTATATGGATTTTTTAGGTCTATGCTTATAACATTTTACTATATTATTTTATCTTCATCACAAGAAATTCCATAGACACTTTTTATCCACTTATTATAGTATTCTTTTTGATGAGCTAAACTTTTAATATAAGCACTATTCTCCTCTTTTTCAAAAATATTGAATATTCTATTTTTATTTTCAGGATTAAATGGTTCTCCAAATAATAGTTGTACACAATAAATCGTATTACTTAATTTTCTATACATACATACATCATATCTATATCCTTTAATCATCAATTTAATCCCAATATCTTCCAATTTTTCTCGTAAAGAGTCAAAAGCTTCTTTTACAATAAATCCTTTTGCCTCTATACTATTATTTACATAATGAAATTTCAAATAAGTACAATTAATGTTTCTCCCATTAATTATCTCGTTTTGCTTCCATAACATTATACTAGAAGACACTATTTCCCCATGTTTTGTTACGTAATCAATAATAAATGTTTTTTTTTCCATTACTTATACTTGTTCCATTTAATATTATTAGCATTATCTATGTCATTAATAGAAATTACTCCTTTGATATTTTCATTTAGTATTTCGTTGCGAATTGCAAATTCATTCTCATAAGAATGTATATGATCTCCTAGTATAGAATTCACATTGATTCCTTTAGAATCATCAATTTCAATTTTATATAAAAAACCATCATCATAAAATTCGCTCACCCCTAATGCATCGTTTGCATTGTATGAAGTTCCTATATATTGTGAGTGGGTGTTATTAAAGACATATTCCGATAATGAAACTTTTGAATTAGGACTCCATGCTACAAAACCTCCACTACTTTTGATGATACTTGGAGGTCTTTCATCAAATCTATACACCGTTATTAACTCCAACCCAAAAACATCCACCTCCCCATTGCTATCCCATACATACGCATAAAACGTGGGGTTGTTGCCTGCAAGGCCTATCGGATCCTTAGCTATATACAACCCGCTATTCGAATCGTAATAGCGAAAGCGGTTGTAGTATAACCCATCCAGCTCGATATCTTCATATTGCCCTAGCTGTCTAAAAGGGATAAACATCCGATCCCCGACAAGGTTTCTGAGCTTGCCGTAGATGTCATAGTCTGTACTCCAAACCAGCGCTCCTTCTTCGCTATACGCTTGAATTGGTCTGCCGATATAATC